>SXPO01000112.1 GCA_005793285.1 Nitrospiraceae bacterium | reverse complement strand
TGCAGCCCCTTTCGGAGCGATCGACAAGTACGCCGTTACAGGCGTCGGCGCGCCATGATAGGTATCAGGAATCCAGGAATGGAAAGGGACGGCTCCGATTTTGAACCCCAGAGCGGCGAAGATCAGTAAGAAGCCGATGATAGCGCCTGGGGTTGCGGCGAGATTCATCTCCGAAAACACCAGCTTCCCCGTCTCCCCATAGACAAGACTGATGCCGTAGGCCAGCAGCCCGGCGGCAAACACGCCCAGGATGAAGAACTTGAGTCCGGCCTCATTCGAAGCCAAATCCTCACGGAGATAGCCCACCAGAATGTAAAACCCGAGGGTCGAAAACTCCAGACTCACGAAAAGGGACAGCAGATCGTTGGCCGAGGACATGAACATCATGCCGAGAGCCGACATGACGACCAGCACGTAGTACTCCCCCCGAAAGAATCTGAAACGCTCGACATACTGAATCGACGCCAGAATGACGAGCGCCGTCGAGCCGACGATAAATATCTTGAAAAAGATGGCCATGCGGTCCAGCACGAACATATTGCCGAACAGGGCGCCCGACACATGTGTCACATCGAACCACACTAAACAGCCGAGGGTGGCCAGGAGGCCGGTAACGCTGAAAATAGCCAATTGTTCTTTGGGCAAGCGCGGAACGGCAAAATCAACAATCACGATGAGACAAAGCCAGCAGGTCAGCACGATCTCCGGCAAAAGCAACAGAAGATCGGCGAAGGACATGGTCAGCGTAAAGGTCATTCCGCTCCTCGCGCGACGAGAGGTGTACGCCGTGGAGGGTCACCGGAGAATGACACTGGATTGGTGTCGGATGAGTCAGCCCTCGCTTCAGGCTTCACGGTTGACCTGTCACCTTCCTCTGAGGCGACCGGAACAACATGGGTGATCCTCGCAACTAATGGATCCACGCCTGAACGAACGACATCGTACAAATGCATCGGGAAAATGCCGAATCCCACGCTGACGGCAATCATCACCAGCAATGGCAGTCGATCAACGGTCGATACGGCATCGTGCGCATGGCTGTATTGCTGATTCATCGGCCCATAGAACAGGCTCCGCATCATTTTAAAGAGATAGGCCATGGTGAGCACGATCCCCAGCACAGCGACAATGACTTGCAGGGGATACTTATCCCAACTGCCGACGATAATCATGATTTCCGCGATGAAATTCACGGTCCCCGGCATGCCAATCGAGGCCATACACCCGACGACGAAACATCCGGAGATGAACGGCATCTTATTCGAGAGGCCTCCCAATGATGGAAGGTCCCGCGTGTGGGTTTGGTCATACACCCACCCGGCCATGGCGAAGAGCATGCCGGTGGCCATCGCATGGGCAAACATATAAATGATTGCGCCGCTCAAACTGATGTAATTCAATGCTGCCATCCCGAGAAACACATAACCCATGTGGCTCGAGCTGGAATAACCAATGACATACTTGGTGTCCTTGGCGTAGAACGCAACAAACCCTCCATAGACGATGCTGAACATGCAGAGGACGGCCGCAATCGGCATCATCTCACGGGTCGTCTCAGGCAAAATTTCAAACGCCACCCGAATAATCGAGAAATGCCCAAGTTTCATGAGCACGCCGGCGTGCAGCATGCTGGTCGCGGCCGGAGCCGCGGCATGACCGACCGGAGACCACGAGTGAAGCGGCCACAAGGGAGCGATCGAGGCAAAGCCGAAAAAGACCAACACCCAAATGATCTTGTCCAGGGTCGTGCCAAGCACGGGAATATTCATGAGGTGGGCCTGCTCGCGAAGCACGAGAATATCGAACGTATTGAGCCCGGCATACTTGTAAATCAGCAGGATGCCCATCAATGCCGCGACTGCGAAGGCCGACAAGAAGAGCACCAGCTTCATCGCCGCGTATTCCTTGCTGTTCGACCCGAAGTTGAAAATGAAGCCGACGGAATCTCTCTGTTTGAGCCCTTCCGTATCCGTCATCTCCAAATACCGCTTGGTGTGGCTGCCCCACATGCCCAACAGCAGATACATAGGAATCACGGACATCTCATAGAAGAAGTAGAGGAAAAACAGATCCAGAGACATAAAGACGCCGATCGTGGCAGCGGCCAGAATCAGCAACCAGATATAGAATTCTTTCGCGCGATCCCTGATGTGCCACGACACGAAAATGCCCGTAAACAACAAGATCGACGAGGCAAGCACAAGGGGGGTCCCGATACCATCCACACCAAGATGCAGGGAAATACCGAGTTGCCTCGACCATTCGAACTTCTGGACGAATTGGAACCCGCCTTTGACCGGATCATAGGCATAAAACAAATAGATCGACGCAACCAGGGACACAAAGGCCGCGCTCGCGGCGATGCCTCGGACCAGCATCGGCTGCCGATTCGAGACCATGATCAGCGCCAACGCGCCGGCAAAGGGAGCAAAGAGAATATAGAGCAGTGCGTATTCGCCCATGAACTCAGCGTCCTTTTTCAGTCGTGGAGGATCCGAGTGCCGCCACGGTGCCGTGATTCAACCGATCGACCAGCGCCTGCACCGATCCGTTCATGATTCGAAGAAAGGGCGACGGATACAGTCCAATCCAGAGAATCATGGCCGACAGCGAAACGGCAATGACCATTTCACGCAATTGAAGGTCGCTCATCGTCTGTTTCACCGCCTTACCGACCGGGCCCAGCATGGCGCGTTCGTAGTACCAGAGAAAATAGGCCGCCCCAAAAATGACGCCGAGCACAGCCACCGCTCCGAACCACCACTTTGCTTTGAACGCGCCCAAGAGGATAAGAAACTCCCCCACGAAACCGTTCGTTCCTGGAAGTCCGATCGAGGCCAGTCCGATAATCAGAAAAAAGGTGGCCAGCAGCGGCACTTGTTTGGCCATACCCCCGAACGCCGACAGCTGCGTAGACTGTTGACGCGAATAGAGAAACCCCGCAATAAAGAAGAGGCCGGCCGTGCTGAATCCCAGATTGATCATGGTCAGAAGGCTGCCCTGCAGACCTTGGTAATTCAGCGAGAAGAGCCCCACGACGATGAAACCCAAATGGCTGATGCTGCTATAGGCCAACAGGCGCCTGAAGTCCGGTTGAACCAACGCCATCCAGGCTCCATACAGAATGGCGCAGAGTCCGAGCACGACCACCACGGTCACAACCATGTCGCTTTGGGAGGCATCAGGAAGAAGCGGCAGGCTGAAGCGCATGAAGCCGAACGTGCCGAGCTTGAGCCCGGCCAGCACCACCGCCATGCCGATAGGACCCTCCATCAGCGCATCCGGTAGCCATGTGTGGAACGGGAAGATCGGGGCCTTGAAAGCAAATCCCATGAACATGAGCCAGAAGATCAGGATCTGCTGATCCATCGGAATCGGCGCCGAAAGGAGCTCGAGCAAATCGAACGAATAGCTTTGATCCGTATGGTGCAAGGACGCCCACTGGTGGAAATTGATATTGAGCAAGGCGATGCCGACCAGCATGAAGACACTGCCCAACAGGGTATAGAGGACGAACTTCAGCGCCGCATAATGGCGCTCGGCGCCTCCACCCCACAATTTGATCAGAAAGTAGCTGGGAATCAGCATCAACTCCCAAAAGACGAAGAACAAGATCAGATCCAATGAAACGAACACACCCATCGTCGTCGTTTCAAGCGCCAAGAGACACATCATGTACAGCTTCACTTGGTGGCGGATCGTGTCCCAGGAATAGATCACGACCAACACACTCAGAAAAGCGGTCAATCCCACGAAAAGCACGCTGATGCCGTCGACGCCCAGGTGGTAGCTGATGCCCAGCGCGGGAATCCACCTCACGCGCTCCGTAAACTGCATGGCAGCCGATTCCGGCACAAACCGCAGCAGCACAAACACCGAGAGCGCGAGCTCAAGCAGCGTGATGGTGAGCGCCGAGGTCCGGACCATGTCCTCATCCTCAAACAACCACAGCACGATGGCTCCCAGAACGGGCAAGAAGAGAATGCAGGTAAGGACCGGAAATCCCGCTGTGAGTTCTTCCAACATAATGACCGCCGTACGCCCCTCGACCCTCTACATCTGAACGAAGAATTGAACGACCAGCGCCAACAGAAAGAGCCCGGCGACGATGAGAGCGACATAATGGTGGACCATTCCGCTCTGCACCTTCCGCCCTTCATGCGCCGCGAGGTGATTACCGTATCCGATGACATTCAACCCCGCATACACAATGTACTTTTCAACCCACGTTGACCCGGCAGAGCCCCAATCGGTCAGCTGTCCGACTCCACGAACGAGACCGTCGATGACCGTGCGATCGAACCAATCAAGTAAGCCCCCCAACCGTTTGATGGGCTCGACAATGATGGCATCATAGAGTTCATCGACATAGTATTTGTTTAACAGCGTCTTGTAGGCGCCGGAGAATTTCTCGGCCCACACATTGGCCGTCGGAGTGCTCACCTGGTACATGAAGTGGGCAAGCCCCCACCCAATCACTGCGATGCTGGTTGCCACAGCCATGAGGGTGGACACCAGCTCCGTGCTGACCTCATGTTCACCGGCCGAGCCGACAACCGGCGCCAGGAATTGATGCAACCAGCCATGTTCGGGAGGGAATCCCAACAACAACCCGCCGACAAGCGACAAGAAACCAAGCGCAACCAAGGGGCCAATCATCACCAGCGGCGATTCGTGGACATGCGCTTCAGTATGGTGATCTAGTCTGGACTTGCCATAAAAGGTCAGATAGGTCAGCCGAAACATGTAAAAGGAGGTGAGGAATGCGCCGATTGCCGCGATGCCATAGAGCAGAAAGTGGTTATGGGTAAAGGCATGGGCCATGATCTCGTCTTTGCTCCAGAATCCCGCCAAGGGAGGAATCCCGGCAATCGCGATCGTGCCGATCAGAAACAGACGGTATGTCCAGGGGATTTTCTTGCTCAGCCCGCCCATTTTCGTGATGTCCTGCTCACCTGACAGGGCGTGAATCACCGACCCTGCGGACAAAAACAACAGGGCTTTGAAAAAAGCGTGGGTCATCAAGTGGAAGACGGCGGCCGTGTAGGCACCGATACCGCAGCCCAGGAACATGTACCCCAACTGGCTGACCGTCGAATAGGCCAGCACCCGTTTGATATCAGTCTGGACCAAACCGATCGTGGCGGCGAATAGGGCCGTGCCGCCGCCGATGAAAGCGACCACTTCCATCGCAGTGGGAGAAAGATCGAAAATGACATGATTACGGACAATCATGTACACGCCCGCCGTCACCATGGTGGCGGCATGGATGAGCGCGCTGACCGGCGTCGGGCCCTCCATCGCGTCGGGCAACCACGTATAGAGAGGGAGCTGGGCAGATTTGCCGACCGCACCAATCAGCAGACAGAGCGCAATAGCGGTTGCCATTTCAGGCGAAAGCTGGCCGACCTGCGCAAACACCTTGGTGTAGTCCAGGGTCTTGAAATTGACGAAGATCAGAAAGATGGCCAGCAAGAACCCTGCATCGCCGATGCGATTGACCACAAAGGCCTTTGTCGCCGCCTTCGCCGCCGACACTTTGTCGTAGTAGTACCCGATGAGCAAATATGAACAGAGCCCGACGCCTTCCCAGCCGATAAACAGAACCACATAATTGTTCCCCATCACCAGCAGCAGCATGGAGACCATGAAGAGGTTCATGTAGATAAAGAAGCGCGTGAAACCCGGTTCACCATGCATGTACCCGACCGAGTAGACATGAATGAGAAAACCCACTCCGGTGACTACCAGCAACATCACACAGGTCAACGGATCGACCAGATAGGCCAGATTGATCGTAAGATCGCCCCCAAAGATCCATTGGTAGGCGACGACTTCGTGCGCCGTTCCAGTCCGCAGAATATCGGCGAACACGCTGATGGCACAGAGAAAGGAGAGGCCGACCGATCCCCACGCCAATCGATGGGCCATCTCGTGCGAATAGCGGCTGCCCAGCAGTCCGTTGGCAATCGCGGCCAGGAGCGGGAGAATCGGAATCAGTTTAATGAAAAGATCCGTTAAGTCGGACACGCTAGTTCGTCATCTCCATCCTGCTACCACTTCAAGACGTTCATCTCATCGACGTTCGTAGAAACTTTCCCGCGAAACACCACAATGATGATGGCCAGTCCGACTGCGGCTTCCCCGGCGGCGACGGCAATAAAAAACAGAGCGGTGAGCTGGCCGGCCATGGACTCCAAGTAATGCGAGAACGCCACCAGATTGATATTGGCGGCGTTCATCATGATTTCCACGGACATGAGCACGATAATAAAATTCCGTCGAATCAAGACACCGAGCAATCCCGTCATGAACAGGACCGCGCTGACCGCCACATAGGCGCTAAGCGGAACCATCGCCCCTCACTCCTTCCCGTTCATGCTGTCGATCGATTTCGGCGTCTTCGCCAAAACGATCGCACCGATGATGGCGCCCAGCAGAAAGACGCCGATGATTTCAAACTGCAGCAGGTGGTCGCTGAACATCTTGATGCCCACGGCATACGTGTCCCCATGTTCCAGCACAGCAGCGTCGGGAACATCGCCTTTGACTCCCGCATAGGGAGACCGAATCAAAAGAAAAATGACATAACAGGCCCCTAAGAGAGCCGGGCCGAGGAAATAGGGATACGAGGCGTGAAAATACCGCTCATCCGCCTTGAGATTGAGCAACATGAGCACGAACAGGTAGAGCACCAGAATGGCACCGGCATAGACAATGACCTGCACCGCCCAGAGAAATTCGGCATTGAGCAGGACGAAAAGACCGGAGACATGCATCAGCAGCGCGAGCAACGCGAGTCCACAATGAACAGGGTTTTTCAGCGACACCGTCAGAACGCCGGCGGCAATACTCACCAATGCGAAATACGCAAAAAAGACGGCAACCATGTCTTCGACTCAGCTCAGATGCTTGGGAGGCGTTTGCGTGGACTTGAGTACGGACTGCGGAAAATAGTACCGATACTCCCGGCTCTCCTCGACATTCTTTTCCTGATTGTGGGCATACAGATATTGTTTTGCGTCATTGAGGTGGCGCTCACCGATGTTGTACAGCCGCTTCTTATCGAAGAGCAATGTACGCTTGTCATGGGTAGAATACTCGTACATCTTGGTCATCGCCAGCGCATTGACCGGGCAGGCCTCCACACAATAGCCGCAAAAGACACACTTCGTCACATCGATATAAAACTCGCTTGCGTATCGTTGAAGCGGGCGGGCCATATCCTCAGCGCTGATTACCTTGATGCAATGGGAGGGGCAGGCCACCTCACAGAGATCGCACCCGACGCACCGCTCTCGGCCGTCGTCGTATCGAAGCAACCCCAAGGCGCCCCGATGGGCATGCGGAATCTCCCGTTCTTCGCGCGGGTATTGAAACGTGATCGGCTGATGGAACATGTGCTTGAAGGTAACCTTCATCGCGTCCCAAATTTCATAGAACAGCGCGGCATGGAGAATCTTTTTGGTCATCGCCGAAACGCTCATCCAAGTCTCCTGTCCACCGACGGGCGCAGCATACACACCCGATTACGCTCGTTCAATACTGACCCAGGTCTGCTTGAAAGCTGGAACAC
>SXPO01000111.1 GCA_005793285.1 Nitrospiraceae bacterium | reverse complement strand
TGGCACGCACGATTCGGAGGTCGCCATGGTTTCGTTACTCCGTGCGCTCGAAGCTTTCGCCCAACGGCAACTATTCAAACAATACAAAATCAAAACCTGGGATGTGCAGCCGGAGCAATTGCCGCGGGCGCTGCAAGAAACTTGTCGGTCCTGTTGGTTGGAAGACCTCGACGGCAAGTATAAGTTGCCTATGCAGGCACAGTTTCGCGCGCTGGCCGGGTTAGGCGATCAGATGGGTCAAGATTTTCTTCGCGAGTGGCCGACCATGAAGCCGCTGCTCGACGCAGCCAACCAGGCCATTCTCGGCCACGGTTTCGAGCCGGTCAAAGCCGAGCGGGTGCAGCAGCTGTACGATGTTGTTGTCAGGCTTTCGGGGGTGCATGAGGCGGCGCTCCCGAAATTTCCAGGATTGGCTCCATAGATGCAAGTCGGAACCTACTACGGAAATTCTAAAATATATATTTTCAATAAATTATAAAAGTGTGTCACGAGTGCGTCGTGAATTTTCGTCTAACAGGGTCGCACGTATTCGTTGAGTTTCCTTGTCAGGTTATCTATCTTCGTCTCCACTAATCTCAATTTGATATGATGTTGGGGTTTGTTATATCGTTGCGGATACTACACGAAAAGAAAGGATGCTCTTTATGAATGAGTTATTATCCCCGACTCAACAGGCTATGGTTGACCTGTTCCAGCGCCACGTGAAGGCTGAACTGGACGGGGACCTCGACACCACTATGGCCACTATGTCTGACACTCCGCACCTGCTGAATATTCCAAGTATGATGGGCGGGGATGGATATGCGGGGGTCAGGAATTTTTACAAGAATCATCTGGTAGGGAAATTCTTCCCTCCGGATGTGACCATGACGCGTGTTTCCCTTACCGTCGGAACCAGTCAAATTGTTGAAGAATTGGTCATCACGTTTACGCACACTATGGTGCTCGACTGGCTGCTTCCAGGAGTTTCGCCCACAGGCAAGCCCGTTGAAATGGCTGTCGTAGTGATTGTCGGGGTCAAGAACAACAAGATTGCCTACGAGCACATTTATTGGGACCAGGCAGGGGTTCTCGTCCAGATCGGATTATTGAATCCATCCCGCTTGCCCGTAAGCGATGCCAAAAGCGCCAGAAAGGTGCTTAGTCTAAAGCGGTGATATCAAGTGTATAACTCAAGACTTCATCTGACAGGCAACGAGTCCTCGCCGGGTTTACGCCGCTAAGATTTTCTCTTTCGCCAACGACACACTGTCCATGAACGTATGCATCGGCGTCTTGCCATAACACCACCGGCCTTGATGTGAGCGCTGCTGGTTATATTCCTCCATCCACGCATCAAGATCAGCCTGCAACTCCTCCAGCGTCCGATAGATCTTCTTCCGGAACGTCACGCGGTAGAACTCGTTTAACATGGTCTTGTGGAAGCGCTCGCAGATGCCGTTCGTCTGGGGATGCCGCGTCTTCGTTCGGGTGTGATCAATGTTCTCCACAGCCAGGTAGCGTTCGTACTCGTGGCGCTCGGGTGCCCCACAGTACTCGGTCCCACGATCGGTGAGCACACGATTCAGCGGGATCGCCTGCGCCTCGAAGAACGGCAGCACCCGATTACTCAGGAGATCGGCGGCCGTAATCGGCGTCTTCCGGTCATACAGCTTCGCGAACCCGACCTTGCTGTAGGTGTCGATGAACGTCTGTCGATAGATTCGCCCGACGCTCTTGAGCGTCCCCACATAGAAGGTGTCTTGGGCGCCACAGTAGCCCGGACACTCACTCTCGAATTCGCCGTGGGCTTCTTTGTCCGCTTTCGCCTTCTCCAGCGCCACGACCTGGGCCTCGGTGAGCACCAGCCCCTCTTGGGCACCTTCGCCTCCAGCGCCTTCAGCCGTTTCCGCATCGTCTCCAGATCATGCCGGAGCCAGATACACCGGCCCCCCGCAGGGGAGATCGTCAGGGCCTGTTCGCGGAGCTCGTTGGCAACCCGCAGTTGGCCCCAGGCCGGTTGCGCGATCGCCATCTGCACAATGCTTCCACTTCCGCCGCCACGCGATTTTTCAGGAGCGGTTTCTAGCGGGAGATCTCCTGGAGCGCCGCCTCACCGCCGGTTCCATAGAGTTCCTTGAACCGATAAAAGCGGTCTCGGCTATACCCTATCAGCTGACAGGCCTTCGAACATTGCCCAGCTGCTTGGCCAATTCCAACACACCAACCTTCGCCCTGCCGATCTTCTGTTCGGTGGTTATTGTCCTCACTCCTTTCGTGAAGGAGAGGACTCTATCTGACTGTCAGATTCAGTTCTAGCTTCTGCAGATCAAGGTATGTAAGTCGCGATTCTTTCGTTGGTCATCTCGGCTCTCTTTCCTTTTTGACTTTTGTCACGGTCGCGGTTCCGGCCGGATTGAATCGTACATTTTTATAGAATTCCTTGAGCAAGGAGTTCATTGTTTACATATTCCTAATGCGATTCAATTATTCGTAAAAAGTTATCTGCAATCGTGTAATGTCACACGGGGAGTCACTTGATAAAAGTCTGATCGCTATTCACAAATGACGAAAATAATAAGGCCAATTCCCATGTCGAAATTGATCGCCCCCAACGACATATTTTCAACAAGCTATAAAAGCATGTCATGAGTGTGTTGTAATTTTTGTCGTAGCGTATCGCCACGCTAGGTAGATTTCACCTCGCAATACCTTCTCCCATGTATCCATTTTCGCTCTAAAAACATTCAGCAGTGAAGACAGGGAGTGCTATGCTTTTGGGGGATTTTGCGTTTCAATTGCGGAACTTCCTGTCAACTGTTTGGCATTTCTTTCTCGAAAGGTTCATACTTTCTTTATTCGTTCGTCTCCTTCTTTGCTCTTGGAGATTTGTCTATGGCACCTCGGTGTTTTCTTCTGGCACTGTTGCTGATGGGTGGAATCATTGCCGCAGATATTGCGCGGGCGGAATCGTCTTCTGTTCTCGAACTTATCGCGCAATGGAAAGTAGCGTGCGATACAGGTAATGCGAAAACTTGTGGTGTCCTTGGTTGTACGTATCAAAAAGGTACGGATGTGAAGCAGGACTATTTCCAAGCAGTGAGCTACTACCGTCAAGCATGTCAGGGAGGGTTTGCGAAAAGCTGTAGCTTCCTTGGTGGGATGTATGACAACGGTGAGGGTGTAAAACAGGACTTTTCTCAAGCAGCAAATCTCTACCGTCAGGCGTGTGCTGGGGGGGATGCCTTGGGGTGTAGTCACCTGGGTTGGATGTATGATACCAGTCGAGGAGTGAGCCAAGACGACCTTCAAGCTGCGGACCTCTACCGTCAAGCATGTGCTGGGGGGGAGGCAACAGGGTGCAACAATCTTGGCGTGATGTATAAACACGGTCAGGGTATGAGTCAGAGTGACACTGACGCATTAATGTATATCGCTAAGGCGTGCGACTTGCAACTCGAAGAAGGATGCGTCGCCTACGCAGAACTAAAAAGAATAACCAGTAATCATGCGGAAGAGCGGGCAGATCGTGGGCCAGGAGCAAGAGTGAGAGAATGAGGATCTACGCGGCGTACCTGGGCGCCTGGTTGGTTGTGGCGATGAGTGGATGCGGGACCGATGTCGCACACGTTCCCGTTCCACCGAATACGTCGCCGATGTTTATGGGCGACGTGGTCGGCGTTCATGACGGCGACTCTATCACCGTGCTGGCACAAGGGACGAGGGAAACAATTCGGCTGGTGGGAATTGACTGTCCAGAAACGGATCAACCATTTGGCGCGCAGGCAACCCGTGTGACCACACAACTGGCACTGAACCAGACCGTGACCGTCACGAATTTTGGACGCGATCGGCACCATCGTCTACTGGGAGAAATTGTGCTGCCGGACCAGCGGATCCTCACTTACGAGTTGGTGCGCGAGGGTGCCTGCTGGTGGTATCAACACTACTCACCTCACAATACGACCCTCCAGACACTGGAGATGGATGCGCGTACGCAGAAACGTGGACTCTGGGCAGATCCGACGCCCACGCCTCCCTGGCAGTGGCGTAAACAGAAATAGTAATCCGTGTGTCTCACGGCCGAGCGCGGGAGGTGGCAGCATGAAAAGGCTTACAATCATGTTCGCACGTGATTTGAGAACGGGAAAATCATCGGATGGTCGTCGAAGGGGCGGCCAGGCCCATGACAACGGCTGGCAACGGAAAGGTAAAGCGCCTCGACAAGAAGATGATCGCCGCGCTACAGTTTGGGCCCACAAGGAGTCATTAAATGGATAAGCTCGGAACCTGGCTTGCCATCACTGGCGTCGCGATCGGCTTTATAGTGCTTGGTTGGTTGCTATTTTCAGATAACCCGTCTGGTACGCACAAGAAGAAGCCATAAAGGATGCTGGATATTTGCCGTAAGCATCCCATGCAATGGGCATCGCGGCAGGGTCCGTGCCAGATTTATTGACAATGAAGAAATTCGTATGCTGAAATGATCGGCATGTTGGGTGGTAAGATGCGAAGTTTATAGAGAGGGCCGTATTTATTATGGATATGATGGGACGTGTGGGGCTGATCGAGGTGCCGATTTTGCTCGCACCGGATCAAAAGGTCTGGATGGATCGCATGATTAAGGAAGGCAAGATTGCCATCCCTCCTGGTGGGACGCTGGAAAAGGGTTCGCTCTACTCGATGTTTATCCGTATGCTTCTGCATAATGCGATGGAAGAGCAGAAGCGGCAGGAAGTGTTGGATATGGAAGACGAGGACGACGAATAGGGAAGTTGTTGAAAACGACCGCTAGATGTGTTCTCATCTTGAATGCATCTTCAGCGTGGTCAGGAGTTACGCCTCCGGTGTTTTTATCGGTTGCGGCCTTGTAGGGGAAGCTAGTCCGAGGACCCTGCGGGGCTCAGCATCTGTATCGAGGCCGATCCGCTGAGTATCTTCTCGACATGGCAGGAGCTGAAGAGAGAGCCTGCCATTCATCCGGCTCTTTGGCTTCGGCTCTAATCAGAGGATTTTGAATGCGGCATGCGCAGCTTTGATCGTTTTTTCGATGTCGTTCGTTGAGTGAGCGGTCGAGAGGAAGGCTGCTTCGAATTGAGAGGGGGCCAGGTAGATTCCCTGTTCCAGCATCTTATGGAAGAACTGTCCGTAGCGTTTCGTGTCCGAGAGTTTCGCGGTATTCCAATCCACCACTGCGCCGGATGTAAAGAAGGCGCCCAGCATTGAGCCGACTCTGGTTTGCGTGAGCGGGATGCCGGCCTTCTTGGCCGCCTGACCGATCCCTTCGGCCAGGGCCGCAGATTTTTCTTCTAGCTTCTTATAGACCCCGCGGACTTTGAGCTGCTTGAGCGTTTCAATGCCGGCGGAGACGGCCAGCGGATTGCCCGACAGGGTTCCCGCCTGGTAGACCGGCCCGGAGGGCGCGATCAGGTCCATGATCTCTTTCCGTCCTCCGTAGGCGCCGACCGGCAAGCCTCCGCCGATGATCTTTCCCAGCACCGTCAGATCCGGCGTAATGCCGTAGAGCGTTTGGGCTCCGCCGTATGTGACGCGGAAGCCGGAGATCACTTC
>SXPO01000110.1 GCA_005793285.1 Nitrospiraceae bacterium | reverse complement strand
TACCGGGATTGATCGACGCATCGGTCTGAATAAAATTTTCGTACCGGGAGAGGTTCATGTTTTCCCGCCCGATGCCGCTGACGACTCCGAGAGTGACCGTGCGGTCGAGTCCAAAAGGATTCCCTACTGCAAGAACCCATTGCCCGACTTTCACGGACGTGGAATCGCCGAAACGAGCGTTGGGGAGTGGCTGGCTTGCCATCACTTTGAGAAGGGCCAGGTCAGTATCCGGATCTTTACCGACCACGCTCGCTATCAGTTTAGTCTTATCGGAAAACCGGACTTCGATCTCGGTCGCATCACCGATCACGTGGTTATTTGTGATGATGTACCCGTCGCTGTCGATAATCAGGCCAGAGCCTGACCCTGAGGCATTCGGCGCGCGTTCCCCAGCCCCTTCACGAGACCGGCCGGTACTCGGAAGAGGAAACAGATTCACAACGGATGGCTTAGCCTGTTCAGCCAGGTTAGTGATCACGGCCTGGATTTCTTCAAGAAGACGAATGCCGGGCGGTTCTGCGCGGACGGCGTCGGCAGTCGGTCCTGCCAGCGCAAGCGCTGGATATAACAGTACCGGAAACAGAAGGAGAAGAGGCAGGACGACCTGCCGACCTAGATTGTTATGAGCAGAGTGTCTTGTAAACAACTGTGCCCTCAGTCTAGGCCGATGTCGTTGTCGCAGCATTGACTGTGCGTTGGCTGGTAAACCATGTCACCAGTCGGTCTAGCTCGGATTCTACTCCAATTAAGACGACGATATCGTCGGTCCGGAAGATCAGCCCCTCAGACGGAGCAAGTAAGAATGGCCCTCGTAAGACGGATGCAATATGGACCGAGGACAATCGAGGCATGGCACTGATGGCTTGGCCGACGGCAGCTGCATGCCTGGTAACCGTCAGTCGCTCAATCTTGGCAGACCGAACCGTTAAGTCATGCTGAAGCCTAAGAGAATCCTCATGGATTGCTTCAAGTTTAAGTTCGCGAATTTGTCCATCGATCTGCGTCAAGGACCGCTTCAGTTCCTGTACACGGGCCGCCGCGCGCGACACGGTCGTATCCAGTGCAGAGTCCGGCTGGTTCTGGTTTGAGAATGGGCGGTCGACGTGATCGACGACTTGTCGGCCAACCTCGGCGGTAACCGCATCGATCCGTTGAAGGACTCCTGACGCGTGCCAGTGAAGACGAATAATCTGGGTCTTGCGATTCACACGCTCAGAAATCGAGAGGACTACTTCATACAACGCGCTGCCGGTGATCGACAGTTCCTTGTGCAGGCGGCCGAAGAATTCGAGACTCATATTCTGATAAGATTGATTATGTCAACTTATGATTCTTTACGCCTTCATTATGATGGCGTCTACTCCACTACCATCCACCATGTACCATACCAGATTACTATTTCGACTTCATCTCACCGACTCAGCTTTCATATACGTAAAGACGTTTGCATTCATCCCGGGCTGCTCGTATGATCCTGCAGTATGAATTGCACGAAGTGCAAAACAAAAGCCGTCATGAAGCTGCCACGGCATAATGCCGCATTTTGCAAGCTCTGTTTCAATTATTTCGTCCACGATCAAGTGGCGAAGGCGATCAAGTCGCAAGCGATGTTCGGCCCGGACGATCGCATACTTGTGGCTGTCTCTGGCGGCAAAGACAGCCTGGCGCTCTGGCATATTCTCCTTACCCTCGGTTACCGCGCTGACGCGTTATATGTGAACTTGGGCATCACGGGCTATTCGGAGCGATCGCATGACAAAGTCCAGCACTATGCAAAGATGATTGCCGCGCCACTGGGTTCGACATTGCACAGCCATACGGTTGAGCAGGAAGCGGGCGCCGGTATCAAAGAACTGGCCCAGCTGGTCCATCGCCCTACCTGCTCGACGTGCGGCACAATCAAACGCTACCAGTTTAACCGGGCAGCGATTGAAAAAGAGTATGACGTCATGGCCACCGGCCATAATCTCGATGACGAAGCCGCTCGCCTCCTCGGCAATGTGCTGCATTGGCAAGAGGAATATCTGGACAAACAGGGCCCCAGTTTGCCCGCTTCTGTGGAAGGTTTTGCTAAGAAAGTGAAACCGCTCTATCGATTGACGGAACGTGAGCTGGCTGCCTATTGCGTCTTAAATAAAATCGATTACATCGTAGATGAATGTCCAATGGCTCAAGGGGCGAGAACGCTCCTCTATAAGGAGGTCTTGAACAGGCTGGAGACTGAATCTCCCGGCACGAAGCAATATTTCTATTGGGGGTTTTTGGAGAAACAGCGCAAACAAGGCGCCGCTCCCGCGCCGACTACAATGGCTGAAAAAGACCGGGCGATGCTGCATCCCTGCATGTCATGCGGTCAGCCGACGACCGCTGAAAGTTGTTCGTACTGCAAACTCATGGCGCGGGCGAAAAGCGCTGTCCCGCACTGACACCATACAGGCAAATGGATGGCCTCTCCCTCACGCGACTATTACCAGATCCTCGGCCTATCACGGGAAGCCTCCGCCGACGATATTAAAAAAGCCTATCGGCGTCTCGCCCGCCAGTACCATCCCGATCTCCATGCTGGCACGAAAAAAATCGAGATGGAACGGAAGTTCAAAGAACTCAATGAAGCACAGGAAGTGCTGTCTGATCCTGACAAGCGGAAAAAATACGATCAGTATGGTTCGCAATGGGAACAGGCCGAGGCCTTTGAGCAGGCACGCCGCCAGAGCGGGGGCGGATTCGGCGGCAGGACTGGCACAGGGTACGGCACAGGAGATTTCTCAGACATCTTTGAGAATCTCTTCGGCGGCGGCGCGCGAGCCAGCGCTCCACGAGGATTTGCCACGCACGGCGAAGATGTGGAAACCGACGTCGCGCTGTCGTTGCGGGAAGTGCTGTCCGGCGTGACGAAGCGGGTCTCCCTCATGGAGCCGGTGTCCTGTAGATCCTGCCGAGGGAGCGGATCGTTTCGGGGCCGTCCCTGTCAAGTCTGTCATGGATCTGGCAGCAGCATGGAACCAACGACAATCGACGTCAGAGTTCCAGCCGGTGTGCTCGACGGAACCAGAGTGCGCGTAGGTGGAAAAGGCCAGCCTGGCAGCAACGGCGGAAAGCGCGGAGACCTCTACCTTCATGTCTCCATTAACGAGGACGAGATATTTCGCCGGCAAGGCAGCGATCTCCATGCTACCCTCCCCGTCTGGCCCTGGGAAGCCGCTCTGGGCGGCGAGGTGATGGCCCCGACGCTAGGGGAACCGGTGCGAGTCAAAGTTCCGGCCGGCAGTCGAGCAGACAGCAAACTGCGTCTCAAGGGAAAGGGCCTTCCTGCGGCAACCGGCACCCATGGCGATCTATTCCTCACCCTACAAATCGTGATGCCTGCATCCCTGTCCAATGAGGAACGGGTACTGTATGAACAACTCGCTCGGCAGCCCCATCAGGATCCGCGAGCGGAGTTGATTGTCAAAGCTCAACAAGGATAGGTATACGATTTAGCGCATGGCGATTGCTTGCGTTGCCCCGGTCTGTATGGCAAGCTACGGTGCGTACATGGCGAGTCAATTCTGATTTATGTGCCTGATGAAGGAGGAGTGTATGAAGCGAGCGACAAAGACGATCGTCTCAGGTGCTGTTGCAGCGGTGTTTATGCTGACCGTGGGGGGTGCCGGGGCATGGGCGAATGATCCCAGCTACGGCCATGCCGGAGGCCATGGTGGACAGGGTGCAACGGGTGGCTACGGGAAAGGCATGATGCATAGTGGAACCGGCCATTTGATCCGGCACTTGCTCAAGCATGAAAAGGACATCGGGTTGACGGCGGACCAAGTCGCGAAACTGAACGACTTCCAATTGAGTCTGGACAAGGTTCGTATCAAGACAGAGGCTGAGATTCAAATCGCCGAGCGTGAGCTGAAGTCCCTCACCGATGATGACAAGTCGGATATTGCGGCAATCGAAACGAAACTGAAACAGAGCGAAGGTCTACAAGTATTGCTTCGCTTGACCTCGATCAAAATGCGGCGCGACGTGATGGCGGTGTTAACACCGGAGCAGCGTGAGAAGGAAAAGACTGAACACGACAAGGTGATACATCAGCACAAAGATAGTGGCATGGGCCATGGCAATCCACATGGCGGCGGCATGCCCTATGGCGCCAATCCCCATGGCAAGAATCCCCATGCGGGGTATGGTGAGGCCGCACCGCCCACTCCACCCAGCAACATGTCTGTACAATAGTGTTGCAGTCTGGCACTCCATCACGATCGACCCTGATAGCAGTATAAGACGAGCACGAAAAGAAAGGACGCGTACAGAGGCTATGCCGAAAGAGCTGATACTGAACAGTCATGATCTGCTGGTTGGACCTTCTCGGGCTCCGGCTCGAGCGATGCTGAAAGCCGTGGGGTTTACCGACGATGATTTATCCAAGCCTCTCGTCGGGGTGGCCAACACCTGGATTGAGGTTATGCCATGCAACTACCACCTCCGCAGACTGTCGGAACGGGTTAAAGCCGGCATTCGCGCCGCCGGTGGAACACCGATCGAGTACAACACAATTGCGGTCTCGGACGGCATCTCGATGGGAACTGAGGGCATGAAGGCGTCGCTCATCAGCCGTGAAGTCATTGCGGACTCGATTGAATTGGTCGCGCGCGGCCACTTGTTTGATGCGGTCGTTGCTCTGTCCGGCTGCGATAAGACGATTCCTGGCACAGTCATGGCGCTTGCCAGGCTGAATTTGCCATCTGTCATGCTCTACGGAGGTTCGATCATGCCCGGAACATTCCAAGGGCACGATGTTACGATTCAGGATGTTTTCGAAGCCGTCGGCAAACATGCTTCCGGCCATATGACCAACGCTGAGCTGAAAGATCTCGAAGACCACGCATGTCCCGGTCCCGGAGCATGCGGCGGGCAGTTTACGGCCAATACCATGGCAATCGCCTTTGAATTTCTGGGCATCTCACCCATGGGACGTAACGGTGTGCCTGCGATGGATCAGCAGAAGGATGATGTGGCCTTCGAGAGCGGCAAGATGGTCATGGAATTGATTAAACAGAATCTCAGGCCCAAACAGATCATCACCCGTAAATCACTGGAGAATGCGATTGCTGCAGTTGCAACAACGGGTGGATCGACCAATGCCGTGCTCCATCTTCTCGCAGTGGCGCGCGAAATGGGGATTAAACTGACCATCGACGATTTCGACAAGATCAATCGTAAAGTCCCATTGCTCGCCGATCTCAAACCTGGTGGACGGTTTACTGCCGCCGATCTCTATGCGGCTGGGGGCACAACGTTGGTAGCCAAACGCTTGCTCGATGCAGGCATTCTTCACGGAAATCAGCCAACCGTGACAGGACGTACCATTGGAGAAGAAGCGAAGACGGCTAGTGAGACGCGAGACCAGCAGGTGCTTCGTCCATTATCAAGCCCGATCAAGCCGACTGGCGGCATGGTCATCCTGAAAGGCAATCTTGCGCCGGAAGGTTGCGTGGTCAAGGTCGCCGGGCATTCCATGATGAAATTCCAAGGCCCGGCAAAGGTCTACGATCGTGAAGAAGATGCCTTCGTCGCAGTCAAATCCGGACACATTAAGGCTGGAGATGTGGTGGTGATTCGGTACGAAGGTCCATCGGGAGGACCGGGTATGCGCGAGATGCTGGGAGTTACCGCTGCGATTGTCGGAGCAGGACTCGGCGATTCCGTAGCATTGTTGACCGACGGGCGATTCTCCGGGGCAACGCACGGACTGATGGCCGGCCACGTCGCTCCGGAAGCCGTGAAAGGTGGTCCCATTGCCGCAATTAGAAACGGCGACCGGATTACCTTCGATATTGCCAAACGCCGACTGGATGTGAACCTCACGCAGAAGGAAATTGCGGCCAGGCTTAAAAAAGTCAAACGGCCGCGTCCTCGCTATACCTCCGGTGTCATGGCCAAATACGCCCGGCACGTCTCCTCGGCCTCGGAAGGCGCCGTCACGAGCTGAAGTGTGAGACATGCCACTCTTCCACATGTGGTGTCTGTCCCATTTGAGCCGGGACAGGCACCATCCTAGACGACGGAGCCAGTCCCCTACCAGTTTAGCAAAAAATCAGCGGAAGTCGCGCTGCTGAAAAATGACGGAGGCAAGCAGGAGCAGGAAGGCGGTATAGGCCATGCCGTATGCGACAATCAACAGCAACTCGTTGAGAGGCACATCGAATTGATGTGTGACATGCCCTTTGAGGTTAAATCGCTCCAGGTTGGGCAGTAGGTAGTACATTCCTTCCAGCACATTTCGTCTAAAGCCGTCCATTTTCTGACCGAACGTTTTGAGATCAGGCGTTACGTGGCCGATCACATAGACGGCCAAGGTGAAGATCGCACTCAGGGTCGCGCTGGTAAAGGTTGAGCACAGGAGTGCGACGGCGGTCACCACCATACATTCGAGTAAAATGAGCCCGATGGCCTTAAAGAGGACCGCTTCGATTGGCACACTTTGGGCCAAGAGCAGAGCGAGTAGACCGGCCGTCATAATAAGCATGTTCACGAACAAGGTAAGGGTGAGCCCAAAAAACTTTCCAAGAAGAAATTCAAACCGGGCGACCGGCTTGGATACGATGGTATAGATCGTTTTCTTGTCGATTTCCTTGCTGACCAATCCAATGCCGACAAAAATGGCAATCAGGACACTGAACATGTTTACACTACCAAGCCCGATGTCCAGCAGCAGCCGGTGGAACTCGCCCAGTGTCAGCCGCATGAGCAGAAGGGAACTGCCGATCATCAACAACGCGAAGATCAGAAGGTTGTATAAAAGCTTGTCTCTGAG
>SXPO01000109.1 GCA_005793285.1 Nitrospiraceae bacterium | reverse complement strand
TTTCGTGCTGGAAACCGCGGCGATTCGGGCCACGCGCTTGTTACGCCGGCGAGACAGCGGCGATCCCTGCCTCCTTCCAGCAGCGCCGGCGCCCGCAGGACAAAAATCTCCCGTCCGTTCAGACGCCATTGATTCACGATCCGCTGCCTCTTCCACTGCTCCATCCGTCGCCACTTCCGCTTCGTCGGGCCGTACTGATCCAGCCGCCTCCCAGCCGCAATCCAGGCCCGCCCCACTGTCACAACCGAAACTAGGGGAACGGCCGGTGCCACGGCGGTCGCCCGACCAGCTTACACCCAAGGGAGCAGCCGCTACCCCAATCGCAGCCACTTCCCAACCGGTGGCCGGACAAGCCACGCTGAATTGGGAAGCCATCCAGAACGAGATCGCCGCTTCGTTTCCCAACATCGCCCCGTTCCTGGAAGCAGGCAGATTTCTTGGCATAGAGGACGGTCTTGTGACGATCGGATTTGCTAAACATGCGACTCTGGCTCGTACTAGACTGGAAAAAGAAGAGCATCTCCTGGCGCTGGCGACGCTATGCCAGGAACAGTCCGGTACTCCCGTGCGGATTCGCATCGTTGAGCTCGCCGAGTTGGACCCTCCGGGACCGACGATGGCGCAAGTGCGGGCAGCCAAAGAACAGGACCAGCGGCTTGTGCTGTTTGAACAGGCACGGGCCAATCCTACAGTGAAACAGGCGATCGAGATCTTCGGCGCAGAACTGACCGAGGTCCGACGAGTAGCCCAGAAGGAGACCACCGAATGAAAAGTCCTTTCGGCAATATGAACAACATCCTCAAGCAAGCCCAGGCCATGCAGGAACAAATGGCGAAACTCCAAGAGCAGGCGGCGTCGAAGACCGCCAGCGGGACAGCCGGCGGTGGAATCGTCACCGTGACTGCAAACGGCGCCATGCAGATTGTCAGCGTGGCGATCGACCCCGAGATCGTCAAGAGCGGCGATGTGGATATGCTGCAAGATCTCGTCGTGGCAGCGACCAATGAGGCGCTGCGAAAAGCCAAAGAACTGATGGAGAGTGAGATGAAGGCCTTAACCGGCGGGATGAAAATCCCAGGCCTGTTTTAACGATGGCCGTCGACCAACAGGGGTTGCTGGCCAGGCTGATCAAGGAACTCGTTCGTCTCCCTGGGGTCGGTCAAAAGAGTGCGCAACGGTTGGCCTTTTACCTCATGAAGGCCGAGCGGGACGATGCCTTGCGTTTGGCCGATGCGATTCGGGCGGTGAAAGACGGGCTGGCGTTCTGCCGTCAATGCCGCAACATTGCCGAGGGAGACCTGTGCGAATTCTGTCTGGACCCTAAGCGGGACCGCACGAAGATCCTCGTCGTTGAAGAACCGAGCACGCTCTATGCGATCGAGCGGGCCGGCGTCCATCGGGGACTGTACCATGTCTTGTTAGGGGCACTCTCCCCACTCGATGGCATCGGTCCTGGGGATATCCGGGCGGAAGAACTAGCCGACCGTATCAAACTGGGCGGTGTGGAAGAAGTCATTCTCGCGACGAACCCGACCATCGAGGGGGAAGCCACCGCGATCTATCTCACCAGGCTCCTCAAGCCGTTCGGAGTGCGGGTCTCTCGCATCGCCTACGGGATCCCTGTTGGAATGGACATTGAGTATGCGGATGAGGTGACGTTGCTGAAATCCATTGAGGGACGGCGAGATCTGTAAACCCATTGCTGTTGCCCCGTTGACCCCTTCTCAATCGGCCTGCTATAGTTTCGCCGTGCTATCCACTCTCAAGAGTTGAGGAGGGATATGAAGGTCCGTTCTACCGCTAAACGCGTTCCCTCGGCAAAAAAATCGACAACAGCAGTCTCTACACCCCCGGCTCGCAAGAATAAGAAGAAATCAGGCGCGGCATCGGCCAAGTATCCTGATATTCGCCGTAGCCTCGAGCGCCAACGCGCGGCAATCCTCGAAGAGGTTGAGGAAGTGCTGACGAACCGGCCAGACCTCGAAGCGTTTCCCGATGTCAGCGATCAAGCATCGGCCGAAATCGACCAGAATTTTTCGATGCGGATTCGTGATCGCGAGCGGAAGTTGCTCAAGAAGATCGAGGAGGCCTTGGATCGAATGAGCGGCGGCACCTATGGGATTTGCGAACGCTGCGACGAAGACATTCCTTACAAGCGCCTCAAGGCCCGTCCGGTCACAACCCTCTGTATCGAGTGTAAGACCCTCCAAGAGCAGGAAGAACGGGCCAGCCGGTAGCCACTTCACTTCCTCCCTCATCGAGCTAAGAAGCAGCAGCTCAATACCGGACTAGAGATACAGGAGTTATCGTTTCAAAGCTTTGATTCGTTCGTGCACGTGGGCAGCTCGGACTTCTTCTTCGGGAATCCCTTCGACCAGGGCAAGGAATGTTTCATATTCCGCCAATGCGCGCTTGGGGTTGGTCCGTTCGGAGGCCTCCGCAAGGTTATACCGGGCCACAGCATAATTGGGGCGCAGGGTCACGGCCCGCTCAAACAAGCCTAACGCCGCAGCACTTTCGCCAAGTTTGACATGGACCGTGCCGAGGTTGTTCAAGACTTCCGGGATGTTGGGTCTGATCGCGAGCGATTGCAACATCTCTGTTTTCGCCTTGTCAAATTGACCTTTAGCCGCCGAAGCCAGACCGAGCTTATGATGCGCTTCGGCAAGCCACACCTTGTTCGTAAACCCGCCGGCAATGGCTTTGTGATACGCATCCCCTGCGATGTCATAATTCTTGTCGCCACAGTAGGCCAGCTGCGCGGTTTGTCCACGGGCGAATTGCTGGAGTGAGAGAAACAGCTCCTTGTCCTCGCTGCCCTGGCTTTCGATGGTGAGACCGCCTCTCCCCCCTTTGGGGTTCCTGAGCCGATCGAGAAACTCCCGGCGATAGGGAGAGAACAGCCGCACATAGGGATCGATGGTAAATGACGCCTGAAGAAGGATCGGGTGATCCCGTAAACCGGTAACCAGGTATTGTGTGGTACTCTTCTCATCTCCCGTTTCGAAGATGCTGCTAGCCTCCATGTTTGCTTTCATCTCCAGTTGCGACACGTTCAAATAGAACTCCAGCGAAGGCTTCAGCCGTAACAGTGTGTCTCGAAGCACAGGGTAGGGGTCAAGATTCAGTCCCTTAGGAAAGGTGAAGAGGGCTCCGACGAGGAGCCCGTTCTCATCGACAAAATACGACTCCTCTCCCTTCGACGCACTTCTTGCCTGCGGAATCATGATCTCTTGTCCACTGCCCCACGCATTTGATTTGGGAGCCATCGAAGCGTGCTTCTTCAAGAACTCCGGTTTGCGTTCGCAGAGTGCCGTCGATTTGAGAAGGACCAGATCAGTCGCAGAAGGGGGAAGGGGGGGACGCACGGATGCCGTCTGGCTACACCCAACCATAACGAGGACAACCAAAAGAACACTCGCCATGCCTATAAACCGACCGGAGATATCCATAGGAACTTCTCAAGGGAAAAGATGGCTCTGTCTAGACGATACACGATTTAGGGACGCTTGGCGAAGAGTAAAAACAAGGGCCTGCTCCTCAGAGAGAAGCAGGCCCATCGTAAGACAACCTGTCAATACCAACTAGTGGCGTTGTGCGTCCAACATACTATCTTCAGCTGTGTAACCGAAGAGATCGGGGATACTGCCGCCAAGAGTATAGACCGGACGATTGACCCCATAATCGAAGGCATGGCCCAATGGGTGTGAAATGAATCCAATCCAACGAAGCGGATGGTCATTGATGGCCGATCCGGCAGTTGGATTTGAATAGACCAACGCGGTGCTATCCAGAATGTTGTACATGCTTGTGGGAGGCCTGTATTCCTTGTCACCCGCGCTCTGTTGACCGGTGGTTGCACAACCAGTTGCCACCATCGTCGCCATCGCAATACCGACAGCCCACGACATCGCTCTCATGGTATTACCTCGCTTGGTTTGGTCCACATCCAGACCACCGATTCAGTCTTGTAAAATGATAGGCGACGTGTAGCCGACACCCCCCGTTCTGTCCAGAATTCACGGAGATTCGAGATTCCTGTGGAAATTGCTGCGTTGGAGGACAGGGAATGTGGCACCGGCAGGGAACACATGGTGGGCGATACAGGTATCGAACCTGTGGCCTCTTCCGTGTGAAGGAAGCGCTCTACCACTGAGCTAATCGCCCATCGCGTGGAGTCTAGCATGGGCTTTCGGCGTGGTTCAATGCGAACCTTGTGCTGATGCTCCGTCACCAACCTGAATCTGTATGCCAGCTGCCTTGACTTCACTAAAACACGGTTTCTAAAATGAGCTCCTTTCCCTGGCAAGGATGGTCGATCGTATGAGAGATGACATCGTCATCGTGGGTGGTGGTCTGGCTGGATCGGAAGCGGCCTGGCAGGCGGCAAACCGTGGCGCCAGAGTCACGCTCTACGAAATGCGCCCGAAGGAAATGACGAAGGCGCACAAGACCGGCGGCTTGGCTGAACTCGTCTGCTCAAATTCGTTGGGGTCGATCGATCTACACAACGCGCCCGGCGTGCTCAAGGAAGAAATGCGCCGGCTGGGCTCCCTGATTATCGCCTCAGCCGAACAATCCAAAGTCCCGGCCGGATCGGCACTGGCGGTCGATCGCGATCAATTCTCTTCGACCATTACCCGGACGTTGGAAAGCCATCCGAATATCAGAATTCTTCACGAGGAGATCGCCGACATCCCCACCGACTGTGTCTGCATCGTAGCCACCGGTCCGTTGACGTCCGACCCACTGTCCCAGGCCATTCGCGCCGTGACCCAATCGCAGCATCTCTATTTCTTCGATGCCATCTCGCCGATCATCGACGCAGACTCGATCGACATGGATATCGTCTTCCGTGCCTCCCGCTACGACAAAGGCACGGACGATTATCTTAACTGTCCCATGACGGAAGAACAGTACAACACCTTTTACGACGCCCTCTTCGCAGCCGAAAAGGTGCAGCCGAAAGACTTCGAGAAAACACCCTATTTTGAGGCCTGCATTCCGATCGAGGTCATGGCGGAACGCGGCCGTCACACCATGCAGTTCGGGCCGCTCAAACCGGTCGGCTTGACAGATCCTCGAACCGGCCTGCGGCCCGCGGCCGTCGTGCAACTGCGAACCGAGAATGTGCATCGTACCTGTTACAACCTGGTCGGATTTCAGACCAAGCTCACGTATCCGGAACAAAAACGCGTGTTCCGCCTGATTCCAGGCTTGGAACGTGCGGAGTTTCTGCGTTATGGAAGCTTGCATCGCAACACCTTTATTAACTCACCCCAGTTGCTCACAGCCACACTGCAATTCAAAGCCCGCAACACCTTGTTCTTCGCCGGGCAATTGGTCGGCGTGGAGGGCTATACCGAATCTGCTGCGATGGGCGGTCTGGCCGGCATCAATGCGGTGCGGGTATTGAACGGGGAACCGACGGTGACGCCTCCGCCGACGACGGCGCATGGCTGCCTGGTCGCTCATGTGGCGCTGTCCGATCCCCGCCACTTTCAGCCGATGAACACGAATTTTGGCCTGTTTCCTCCCCTGTCCAGCGCGCCGAGAGACAAAGAAATGAAACGGCGCTTGATCGCCCAACGAGCTCTTGAGGACTTTGCATCATGGAAGACGCAATCCGGGCTTTCATGAGCTTTCTTGACATCGAGCGAAATGCATCGAGTGAGACCATTCGCAATTACCGGTCGGATCTCCGGCAATTGACATCGTTTCTCGCTCAAACAAGCCGCGCATCCCATCCGATTCAAGTAGACCATGTTACGGCTGAAGATATCCGGGCGTACCTCCACCAGTTGGATCGAAAAGGTGAGAAAGCCTCATCCCTGGCGAGAAAGCTGGCTGCCGTGCGGAGTTTCTACCGCTTTCTTTTGCGTGAAGGATCGGCACAGAAGAATCCGGCGGATGATATCCGGAGCCCCAAGCTGCCCAAACCGCTTCCACGTGTCCTGGCCAAAGACGACGCCGGAGCCTTGATGGAATTTCCTGAGGGCCGGTCCACTCTCTCCTTGCGCGATCGCGCCCTGCTTGAAACATTGTATTCCACCGGCGCCCGTGTCAGTGAAGCGGTCGGGATCAACATCGGGGATCTCGATGAAGCTGAGGGGCTTGTCCGCTTGAGAGGCAAGGGACGAAAAGAACGAGTGATTCCGATCGGCGATGTCGCAACTCGAGCGATCCACGCATACCGTCAATCTCTGGAGTCTGAATCCCTCGAACGGCGCCTGCCCGCTCCTCTGTTCTTGAATCATCGTGGAGGCAGGCTTACCACACGGAGCGTAGCCCGAATCGTGGCTCGATATTCCAGTCGCCTTGCCGGTGGAGCCGTTAGTCCGCATGCCCTGCGTCATTCTTACGCAACCCACCTGCTCGATGAGGGCGCGGACCTCAGATCGATTCAAGAGATGCTCGGGCATGCGTCGCTCAGCACCACACAGAAATATACACATCTGGCCGGCGATCGCCTGGCTGCCGTGTACGACCATGCCCACCCGCGGGCACGTTCGATTACAACCGCTCTGCTGCGAAAGGATCAGAAGCCGTCATGATCATTCGATCCACCACTGTTCTGTGCGTCCGCCGGGCCGGACGAGTCGCCATGGGCTGCGACGGCCAAGTGACCGTCGGTACAACCGTGATGAAGCACAATGCCAAAAAGCTGCGACGCCTCCATCACGAGCAAGTCCTCGCCGGCTTTGCCGGGGCCACCGCGGATGCATTCACGCTCTTCGAAAAGTTCGAGGCCAAACTAGAAGAGCACCGAGGCAACCTGACGAGGGCGGCGGTCGAACTCGCCAAGGACTGGCGGACCGACCGCGTCTTGCGCCGGTTGGAAGCACTGCTGGCCGTGGCCGGCCGGGAACAGTCGTTCCTGATTTCCGGAACCGGCGATGTCGTAGAGCCGGAGGACGGCATCCTGGCAATCGGCTCCGGTGGGCCCTATGCCCTGGCTGCAGCCAGGGCGCTCCTGGGGCAGTCTCAACTGGACGCCACCGCCATCGTCACTGAAGCAATGAAGATCGCCGGCGCCATCGATATCTATACCAACCAGCAGATCACCGTCGAGGAACTCCAAGGGTAAACCCGCAATATGACGCACCTGGCAACCGACCCAGAACCGCAGAATCTCAATAGCCTGACACCCCGCCAGATCGTGGAGGAGCTCAATCGCTACGTGATCGGCCAAAAGAACGCGAAGCGGATGGTGGCGATTGCGCTCCGCAATCGTTGGCGTCGTCAACAGTTGTCTCCTGATTTACGCGACGAGGTGATGCCGAAGAACATCATCATGATCGGCCCGACCGGAGTGGGAAAAACGGAGATCGCCAGACGGCTGGCTAAGCTGGCTCAAGCCCCGTTCATCAAGGTCGAGGCTTCGAAATTCACCGAGGTCGGCTATGTCGGCCGGGATGTGGAATCCATCATTCGTGATCTGACCGAACTGGCCATCAACATGGTGAAAACCCACCGCCTTGAAGCGGTTCAACACAAGGCCGAGCAACATGGAGAAGAGCGCCTGCTCGATCTCCTCTTGCCGCCCCCTCCGCCTCGACCAGGATTTACGGAAGGCACCGGTGAGACCGCCACATCGACTCCCCATGATTCACACGAGACCACCAGATCGAAACTACGTCTCCAGCTTCGAGAAGGCAAACTCGACGAGCGGACAGTCGAGATGGAGACCCAGGAGCGACGCCTGCCGGTCGGTGTCATCTCCAATGCCGGCGGGCTTGACGAACTTGAAGGCAATTTGCGGGACATGTTGGGCGGGATGTTCCAGGGGAAGAAAAAGAAACGGCTGATGAAAGTGCCGGAGGCACTGAAGCACCTCACCCAGGAAGAAGCGCAGAAGCTCATCGACATGGACGACGCCGTGCGTGAGGCCATTGCTAAGGTCGAGCAAACCGGGATTGTGTTCCTTGACGAAATCGACAAAATCGCCGGACGGGAACGAACTGCGGGGCCCGATGTCTCGCGGGAAGGCGTACAGCGCGATTTGCTCCCGATTGTCGAAGGCTGCACAGTGACGACCAAACACGGGCCGGTTCTGACAGATCACATTCTTTTCATCGCCGCGGGAGCCTTTCACGTGGCCAAGCCGTCCGACCTGATTCCGGAGCTCCAAGGGCGCTTTCCAATACGAGTCGAACTGAGCCCCTTGTCGAAAGACGATTTTGTGCGTATTCTCACGGAACCGAAAGGGGCGCTGGTCCGACAATATCAAGCCCTGTTGGCGACGGAAGGTCTCGCCGTCGAGTTCACCAGGGACGGCCTGGAGGCGATCGCCGACATTGCGGTGCAGGTGAACGAACGAACGGAAAATATCGGCGCGCGCCGCCTCTTTACCATTATGGAGCGGCTGCTGGAACAAATTTCATTCGCAGGGGCAGAGTGGCCGGACAAAGCCGTGAGCATCACGGCTGAATATGTCCGTGACCGGCTCAAAGACGTGGTAAAGGATCAGGATCTGAGCCGGTATATTCTTTAGGCGAGATGCGACTCTCGTCTTTCGTTCATTGCTTGCTGGTGGAGTAGTCCATGAACAGACTCATCAAAAAAGCCAACGTCCTGATCGAATCCTTACCCTACATTCGGACATTCCGCGGAAAGACCGTCGTGGTGAAATACGGCGGCCATGCGATGACGGAGGCCTCCTTAAAAGAACGGTTCGCGCAGAATGTCGTGCTGTTGAAATACGTCGGGATCAATCCGGTCATCATCCACGGCGGAGGCCCTCAGATCGACAAGATGCTGGATCGGCTCGGGATCGAAGCAAAGTTCCGCCACGGCGTCCGCGTCACCGATGAAGCGACCATGGAAATCGTCGAAATGGTCTTGGCCGGGCAAATCAACATGGAGATCACCGATCTCATCAACCGGCACGGCGGCAGCGCGGTCGGCTTGAGCGGGAAAGACGGAGGACTGATTTTAAGCAAGCCGCTGACGGCTAAGGCATGGGCGGAAAGTCTGGAGCGCGACTTGGACGACGAGGACGACGACGGGGATTTCGGGCTCGTCGGCGATATTGAACGGGTCGATCCGAGCCTGCTGCATAAACTTCAAGGCGATCACTATATCCCCATCATCGCTCCGATCGGAACCGATCGCGAGGGAAATACTTACAACATCAATGCCGATCTGGTCGCAGGCGCGATCGCAGGCGCCCTGCGAGCGGAAAAGCTCGTCATGATGACGGACATCAAGGGCATTCGCGATGCCAAAGGCCACCACCTCTCGACCGTCTCGCGTAAAGACGTCCAGCGCATGGTGAAGAAGGGGACGATCACGGAAGGCATGTTGCCGAAAGTACATGCCTGCCTGGATGCAATCGACGCCGGTGTTGGAAAAGCGCACATCATCGACGGCCGGATCCCCCATGCGATTCTGCTGGAAATCTTCACGCGCAAAGGCATCGGGACCGAGATCGTCGCCTAATCAGACCGTGATGCGTCGCTTGTGAAACGCAATGCCGATCGTTTTCAAAAATATTTCACGTTTCGGCTCAACGCCGGGGAGAAATCCGATCGGTAATGCCACAAACATCCATCCACAACTCGACACGACGTGTAATCGCCTCCGTATTTGATTGCCTCGATTACAAAAGCTTGGAGCCTGTCTACTGTTACGAAGGGGGCGATGAGTTTTGGCGGGCGAAGCGAAAGCCCTGCGAGCGACTGGGCATCAACCTCTCCCAGACGCTGCTGAAAAAGTTGCCGCGTGGCGGGCGCAGTCTGTACGTAGGAGCCGGTGTCGCAGAGCTGCCGGTGCTGTTGGCTGAAGCCATTGAGCTCCAGCGCCAGGTTGAACCGTATAACCTCCGCCGATCCGAAGTCACAGTGCTCAACCGAGCTTGCCGGGAAACGCCGGTGAGGTTTCATGCGAGAACCGCCGCAGAGGCGAACGGGACGTTCGACCATCTCTGGATCGTGAGCGTCCTCAACGACCCGGAACGGTTTCCCGATCTCTCACCCTTATCCTATGGAAATGCGAACCCGGTATCCTTCGATCCCGTGCGATTTCAAAAGGAGCGGCGGATCGTACAAACCATCGTCGATCGGTGCATGCCCAAGCTGTCGCTGCCTGGGATTGTGACAACCTCAACGGAAGAGGTCGTGTGGATCGCGGACTGGTGCCACCGGCACAAAATTCCTTATCGCGTGGAGCAGAAACAGTATCCGACGGCGCTCGTCGGTGACCCGATCTGTTTTATCAAGGTGGGTAAGGAGTGGGGGCTAAAATCTTGAGATCGGTCAAATCTGAAAGCCGGTCTTCTGTTTAGCCGAACCGCCCATATACAGCCCGGCGTACTTCACGTAGTTCTCGGCAGATTTTTTAATCCAGGCCAATTCTTCGTCTGTCACGGACCGTCGGACTCGTGCGGGGGAGCCCAGGATCAGGCTCTTCGGCGGGACCACGGTGCCTTCCACAACCAGCGCCCCGGCTCCTACTACCGAATCCTCTCCAATGACCGCCCCGTCCATGATGATGGCGCCCATCCCGACTAACACGCGATCTTTGATGGTACAGCCGTGCAGGACGACATGGTGTCCGACTGTGACCTCGTTCCCGATCAGGAGAGGATGGGTATCGTGGGTAACGTGCAACATGCAGAGGTCTTGGATATTGGTCCGATTGCCGATCCGGATATAGTTCACATCCCCACGAATCACAGCATGGAACCAGACACTGCACTCCTCACCCATGACTACGTCGCCGATGACCACCCCTGTGTCCTCGATAAAACAGGAGGAAGGAATCGTCGGCTTGATGCCTTGAAAGGCGCGAATCATAGAGGCACTCTAGGGGAACGGCTTCCAGAATATCAAGACTGCTTTCTTGACCATTCATTGACAGGCTTTTCAAGCCTCCCGTAGACTGCTTGAATGTCTACGCCTCTGATCCAACTCGGCCGAAAAAACACCACCAAGAAAGCGGCGCTTGCCAGGAAAACCGCAGCTGCTAAAACAACGACCATTGGCTTCGTCAATCTGGGGTGCTCGAAAAACCAGGTAGACTCGGAGCTGATGCTCGGCACACTCGTACAGGACGGCTTCGCGTTAACCGACAATCCCAAGAAAGCCGAAGTCGTCATCATCAATACCTGCGGCTTCATTGAAGAAGCGAAACAGGAATCCATCAACACGATTCTCGAACATGGCCAGCTCAAAAAGAACGGAGCCTGCCGCGTCCTCATTGCCGCCGGCTGCCTGGCGCAACGCTATCAGGGCGATCTGCTGAAAGAACTGCCGGAACTGGACGGCGTGGTGGGCACTGGCGAATTCGGGAACATCGCCACCATCTGCCGAGATCTCCTGGCTCCCAAACAACGGCAGCAACGGCTCTGGATCAGCGAACCTCCCTATCTCTACGACGCGGATGCCCCGCGCCTGCGGCTCGGAAAGGCGCACAGCGCCTATGTGAAAATCGCCGAAGGCTGCAACCGCAACTGCGCCTTCTGTGCCATTCCCATCATGCGAGGCAAGCAACGCAGCCGCCCGGTGGAATCGATCGTGGCCGAAGCCGAGCGCCTCGCCGCGGAAGGCGTGAAAGAAATCAATCTCATCTCCCAAGATACGATCAACTACGGCGTAGATCTGGGGATTCGAGGCGGATTGACGACGTTGCTGCGCGCGCTTGTGAAGGTGAAGGACATTCGTTGGATCAGGCCCTTTTATCTCTACCCACAGCAGGTCACGGATGAACTCCTGGATCTCTATGCCGGCGAGGAGAAAATTACCAAATACATCGACATGCCGCTCCAGCACATCAACGACCGGATGTTGAAGCGCATGCATCGATTAGGGAATCGCGCCGCTATCGACAAGCTGGTGGACCGCATTCGCACCTGCATTCCCGGCGCCACCTTTCGCACCGCCTTTATCGTGGGGTTCCCCGGTGAAACAGAGACGGCCTACCAGGAGCTGAAGACCTATGTGACGGAGCGGGAATTCGATCGAGTGGCCGTCTTCCTCTATTCCGACGAAGAGGACACGACGGCAGTTGCGCTCGATGAGAAAATTGACCGGGCCGTCATGGACGAACGGCGGAATGAACTCCTGGCGATACAGGAAGGCATCGCCGCCGCACAGGGGCAGGCTCGCATAGGCACAGTCCTAGACGTCCTGGTCGAAGGCCCATCGGAGGAAACGCCTCTGCTGCTGGAAGGCCGCCATGAAGGGCTGGCGCCTGAGATCGACGGCGTCGTCTATATCAATGACGGCACGGCAAACCCGGGTGATCTCGTCAAGGTTGAGATCACCGAAGCCGCCACCTACGACCTCGTCGGACACATCGTCACGTAATCCTACAGCTCCTGGACGCTTCCCCTTCTGCTACACTTGGCGCATCCGTATCGAGGAGATATCGCCCATGACCTCACAGAGAAAAGAATCGGTCGTGCTCCTGATCCACTGCAAAGATCGAAAAGGCATCGTCGCTCGCGTCTCTGGATTCATCCATGATTTCGGAGGCAACATTCTCGACTCCGACCATCACACAGACGAAGAGACGAACGATTTTCTCATGCGGATGGAGTGCTCGACGGAGGGGTTGCAGATTCCGCCCGATCAGATTTCCGAGGCGTTTGCTCCCATCGCCAACGTGTTCGAGATGCGCTACGAAGTCCATCAGACCAGCCGGCGCGCCCGTGTCGG
>SXPO01000108.1 GCA_005793285.1 Nitrospiraceae bacterium | reverse complement strand
GAACCTGCGTCCACCTCCCGTATCACCTATTCGATCCACTACGATCATCCGCTCATCCAGACTCAGACCTATGAACATGACTGTTCTGCGAGCGCCTTTGAAAACCAGATTGCAGAAGCAAGAACTTTTGGTTTTCTCCATGAAGTCCAGGCATTGTGGGCTCGCGGGCTTGGCCGAGGCGGTACATTAGACAACACGGTTGTGCTCTCAAAGGACGGTCTTGTGAATCAATCCGGCCTTCGATTCCACAACGAGTTCGTCCGCCATAAAATTCTTGATCTCATCGGCGACTTTTCTCTTCTTGGCATGTCATTTATCGGCCATATTATCGCAGAACGATCCGGACACGCTCTTCATACGCGATTGGTTCAACGGATCCTTGAGCAACCTGAGAAGTGGGCCTTACTCAATAGGGAATCCACCGCAGAAGAAAAGCAGCCTGCCCTGCACCTGGCTCACCTCCAGGCTTCAGTCGCCCTTCAAGCCTCCTAAACTATTCACGCCTCGGCCACTTCTATGGGTGGGGTAGCGCTTCAGCGGGGGCAGACCATTAACCTGCCTGCCAAACAGTCAGTTCTGGAAATTTTTGAGGAGAATGTCTTTGAGGAAAACTACGCCGGGAGTGAGTGGCCTCACGCCCGGCGTATGATTCAGGGCGGGGATTACTTCTTCTTCTTTGCTGCTTTCTTCGTTGCTGCTTTCTTTGTTGCCAAGACTCTCACCCCCTTTCAGCATTCATGTTTGTTTGACTGACTCCAATAGATCGTCACACAGCCTGAATCAGCATGTCATCCACCGCTTCAAAGGTATTCGGTCCGACTTTTCTGAAACGCCTGTCGCGCTTGAGCGAGGTTGCAATCGAGGTAAGCGGGGTTTTCCCTTTGATCTGCAACCCACCTTCACCCAAGCGCTGCACAAGCTCTTTTGCATGCATCGAACGATTTGACTCTCGAAGAATTTCGTACGCTGCTTCAGGGACACTTTTCCCGACATACTTACTTCGTCCCAGAAGAATTTCACGTGATTGGTCGGTCACATCCATGACCGGAAGAGGACGGATACCTTTGGAGTCATCCGTAATCAGTTGAGTGGAAAGACTGGCAAGTTTGGCTTTATCAGCCTCGACTCGATAGAGCGTTTCGGCAAGCTCAAGGTATTTCTTAATAGTGGCAATCTCGTCGTCGAGACGCCGCCGCTTTTTTTCGAGCTCCTGAAAGCGATTCTTGTAAGCACTGATTCGCTGTTCAAGGCCAACAAGGATGTCAGTTAACTCTTCCACATTCATGCTCCAAAAAGCATGCTTGCTTTATAGCATTGCTTGCGATCTCTGTCAATATATTATTATTTAATACTTAATCTGCTTTATTGAAACAATTTATTCTCGCAAGTAATCATTGCATAGTATGAATCTAGAAGCCTTGTTGGCACATATAACGTTTTGCAATGTGAGTAGTTACAACACCTTGTGAATATATCTGCCTATAGAATGGTCACGACCGTTCCACGCGTAAGCCGAACAACCTGATTTCAAACTATCCTCACCCCTCAGCTCAACATGCTATGATCCGGCATGCTATCTTCCGCTGACCATGTTCCCATGAGTGTTCTGTTGGATGTTGCGGTCGCGGCGGGGAAAAAAGCCGGAGCGATTCTGCTGGATTACACCAAATCTGGATTCCACATTGAACATAAGAGCCCGATCAATCTCGTCACAGACGCAGACCATGCGGCAGAGCAATGTATCATCGACCACATCCACGCACGATTCCCAACCCACGGCTTCCTGGCCGAAGAACAAGGCCGGATTGAGCAGTCGCCATCGCCCTATCTCTGGATTATCGATCCGCTTGACGGCACCACGAATTTTGCTCATGGCTACCCAGCCTATTGCGTGTCTATCGGACTTGAGTATCGAGGACGCTGCGTGCTTGGCGTCGTCTTTGATCCCTCGCGGAATGATCTCTTCACTGCAGCAGAAGGATGCGGTGCCCAGTTGAACGGCCACCCCATCCATGTGTCGAACACCAACGCCCTGGATAACAGCCTCCTGGTCACAGGATTTGCGTATGACATCAGAGAATCTCCGAGAAACAATCTTGATCACTTCGCCAAATTCGCCCTTAGGGCGCAAGGCATGAGACGCACGGGATCTGCAGCGCTAGACTTGTGCTACGTGGCGGCCGGACGCTTCGATGGATTTTGGGAAGTACACCTCAACCCGTGGGATATGGCCGCCGGATCTATCCTGGTGAAAGAAGCCGGAGGTCGGCTGACAGACTTTCTCGGGCGCGACCTCTCGCTCTATGGGCAAGAATTAGTCGCAAGTAACGGGTACATCCATCATGCCATGCTCACAGTCTTGAACGAAACACCGGTTCAGGAACATCCATCACCGTGATGAATGAGCGAATACCCAGCCCCTTCTCGCTTCACACAATAGTCCGATATACAATCTGACCATAGATGGGGTATTCTTTCGCAACTGTGCTGGGAGCATAATCATGGCGCGCACAACACCGCCGTCAGGCCAAGCAAGCGGAACTCCTTCCGGTGAACACACCGCCGATCCGGCTACCTGGGACGTCGAATTACTCCGCGTCCTTGTCAGCAGAAAAGAGACTCGGATAGACGCCCAATGGGCAGTTCATCCCCAACTTAAACAAGACCTGCTGCCGGACGAGTGGAGAGAAGTGACGGATCTCATGGCCAAGATCACCGGCATCGTCGGCCATCGGTTTTCTGAAGTGCTGTCGAAGGCTGAGCCGACGTCTTCCGGTCATGCCTGATTCCTTCTAAGGCCCGCATCATTTTCTTCACCCCGTTACAGGAGGCTGGTATGGACTCGTACTACCATTCGCATGATCTCGGCAAGTTTGCCGACATGGGCAAAGGGAATACAGAGCTGTGGGACAAGTTCATGGGATACTACAGCGCGGTGTTCGCCGCGGGCGCGCTATCCGAGCGTGAAAAAGCATTGATTGCGCTGGCAGTGGCCCACACCGTCCAGTGTCCCTACTGCATCGACGCCTACACGCAGGCCTCGCTCGAAAAGGGATCGAATATCGAAGAGATGACGGAAGCCGTGCATGTGGCCTGCGCGATCCGCGGAGGCGCGTCGCTGGTCCACGGCGTGCAGATGCGCAATATCGCCGAGAAGTTGTCGATGTAAGGCAGGATCTACAAGTACGGATTCTCTGGAATGGCCAGCGTCACGCACTTGCCACGCTCTTCATAGAGAACACGTTGATGAATAAGCTCGCTCAGGACCGGCTTTAGCGCTGCCTCATTGCAATCCATTCGTCCTGCTACCGCGGCACAGATCTGCGCCATGCTCTTTGGCGCCTCACTACAAATCTCGACGATCAATCCAGCCAAGCCGTCATACCGCCGGCGCGTCGGCGCGTTGGGAGTCCGCCCGTCATAGATCGTCACATAGTTCGGCGCTTTAGAATAATACAGAAACGGCCGGTCTCCGGACTTGTGGAGCCGCTGCCAACTTTCAATCGCGGCGACGAGTTCCTGATAGAGATCTGGGTCCACCTGCCAGTTATCGAGGTCATACTCAAAATCGTAGGCGATCTTTTTGAGATCGACCTGCCGCGCGTCGTACACATATTCGTAGGCCATCCCAGGCCCGGCGATACGGATCCCGTACTCATGTGGCCTGGTGAAATAGGGACTAAACCGCTGCAACCAGAATTTGCCTGTGGCTTCCGGCGGCTGGAAGTGAAGCAGTGACGGGATCAGATCAAGTTGACGCTGGTAGTCCTGGTTCGTCTCTCCTGGAAACCCCAGCAAGATATTCCAGAGCACCGTCACGTGATAGTAGAGGCTCCACTTGAGG
>SXPO01000014.1 GCA_005793285.1 Nitrospiraceae bacterium | reverse complement strand
TTGGCCAATGCCCCGGAGGGTGGCGGGCCTCCTGATTACAGCGGAATCACCGGCCTGTACTATGTGCTGATCGGGGGAGTCCTCGCCTACGGCGTCTACGACACCTTCTTCAAGAAGTCATAACGAACAACCGCCCGTCGGTCCACCCAGAGTTGTCTCGCCTGCCTTTTGCCTCGGTATGAGGGATGGTGCTGCTCTTTGTTCATCCCTCTCGCCCTCTGCCTGTTCATTTCCCGGTTCGCTCACGGATCACCGGACCAAGAGTTTTGAGCACCTGCTCGACGATAATCCTATACCCTGCCTTTGTCGGGTGAATACCGTCAGCCTGATTCAACGCCGAGGAGGCCGCGACCCCCTCAAGAAAGAACGGGATGAAGGGAAGGCGGTATTGCTTGGCCAGAGCCGGATAGATAGCCTCGAAACCCTTCGTGTAGTCATGCCCATAGTTCGGAGGCAGCTTCATTCCGGCCAAGATCACGGTCATGCCGGCTTGCTGCAGCTGCTGGATGATCGAACCGAGGTTGCTTTTTGTTTGTTCCAAACTGAGCCCCCTGAGTCCGTCATTGGCGCCTAACTCAAGAATCACGATGTCGGGCTTGCCGGCAAGCACCCAGGTAACGCGACGAAGACCGCCGGCCGTCGTATCACCGCTCACACCGGCATTGATGACCCGATACCGATGGTCCAGCTCGTCCAACCGCCGCTGAAGTTGGGCAGGGTAGGCATCCTCGCCGCTGACCCCGAATCCAGCGGTGAGACTGTCGCCAAAGGCAACGATCCTTGGCCTGGCATCTCCCGCTTCAGAAGAACCAGCCGCCGCAACCGTCTGATTGAAACAGACAAGAAGGACCGGAAGAACCGGCAGAAAAAAATGAAGCGCGCGTTGACGCCGAGACATGAAGCGGTGCAAATTCGCCTGGTCCTTTCTTTCGCACAGTATAATACTATCGATAGGCCGTCATCTCGGATAGGATTGCGCCGGTTATGATCTCACTGAAAGACGTGTCGATGGTGCTCACGGCGGCAGGCCGTTCCGTGAGAATCCTTGAGGGGATTTCTCTGGTCATTCCTGCCAAACAGACAGTGGCCATCGTGGGACCGTCAGGGAGCGGGAAATCCACGTTGCTCGGACTGATGGCGGGCCTCGATCGTCCGACGACCGGATCGATCGAGCTGGACGGACAGGATATTATGACGCTGTCCGAAAGCAGGATGGCCCACGTGCGTCGAGAGAAAATCGGCTATATCTTTCAATCATTTCACCTCATTCCTACCCTCACGGCGATTGAAAACGTCGCAGTTCCATTGGAGTTGAGCGGAGAACGCCAGGCCGGCATGCGTGCTGCTGAGTTACTGACAGCAGTCGGATTGTCCGATCGTATGGGACATTACCCGGTGCAGTTGTCCGGAGGAGAACAGCAACGCGTCGCGGTCGCGCGCGCCTTTGCTTGCCGCCCGCCGATCCTGTTAGCCGATGAGCCCACAGGTAATCTCGACAGCACGACCGGCGCGTCAGTGATCGACCTCTTGCTCTCGCTGCATCGCGACTACGGGACGACCCTGGTCCTTGTCACGCATGATCCAACTCTGGCGGCGTTGATGCAGCGAGTGGTGTCTATGCGCGACGGATGTCTGGAATCCGACACCCTGTCCTCCTGTTCTATATCCTGCTCATGACTTCCTTTACGCTCCACATGGCCTGGCGGGAAACACGCGCGGCATGGCGTCACTTTCTCTATTTCTTGATCTGCATTGCCATCGGCGTTGGGGCCTTAACGGGCGTCTCGCTCTTCGGAACACAGGTTGAACAGACGGTCACCAAAGAAGCGCGGAGCCTCCTGGGCGGTGATCTCGAAATCCGGTTGTCTTGGCAGGTGAGTCCCACCGGTCAAGCCGTCTTGGACTCACTAAGAGATCGCGACGTGGCGCTGACCCATATCAGTGAGCTGGTCGCCATGGCGGCGAAGGCTGACGTATCCACGACCGGGCAGCAGACGCAAATCATCGAGCTCAAAGCCGTCGAGCCACAGTACCCGTTGTATGGTTCACTTCGACTGGAACCCAACCGCGACTTAGCAGCACTCCTTGGCCGGCAGACCAGTAACTGCCTTGCACATCTGTGTCTTGGCGTGGTCGTCCAGGAGTCTCTTTTGATCAGGATGGGACTCTCTGTCGGAGATCGGCTCAAGATCGGTCAAGGGCAGTTCGTCATCACCGGCGTCGTCAGGACAGAGCCGGATCGCATGGCCAATGCTTTTAGCCTTGGCCCTCGGGTCTTCATGTCACAAGAAGGACTTCGCGCGGCTGACCTGATCAAATTAGGCAGCAGGGTTCGCGAGCGATATCTGCTGAAAATCCCGAGCGCCATGGCCCCGGAACCGCTGCTATTTGAATTGAGAGGGCGACTGGCCTCTGAGTCAGCCCGCTTGTCGGGATACCGTGACGCCCAACCGCAACTGAAACAGTCGTTGGAACAACTGACCCGTTATTTGGGTCTGATCGGATTGACGGCGCTCTTTGTGGGAGGGCTGGGAGTCGCTACCTCGGTCCATGCCTTTATCCGGGAAAAGCTGAATACCATCGCGATTCTGAAGACGGTCGGAGCTGATTCCCTGACGATCATGTGGACCTATGTACTACAGGCGATGATCCTCGGGCTGGCGGGAAGCCTCGCCGGGCTGATCATCGGTGTGCTCCTCCACCAGGGGCTGCCGTGGATGATCGCGGTGCTGACGGCATCGGATCTCCTGGATCAATTGGGGTTTGCGAAGGGCGGGATGGAGGTATCCTTCGCTCCCCTGGCAAAGGGATTGGCATTGGGCCTGTTATCCACACTGCTCTTTACACTGTGGCCGTTGCTGACGATCCGCGAAGTCAAACCGGCCAGGATTTTTCGCCGGGATGTCGCTCCACTGACTCTCTCCGTCGATCCTGCGCGAACTCGCTGGTGGAGGTTGTGGCAAGGAATGGATCGAGTCAAAGTCCTCACGTCAATCGGCATCGGCCTGGGATTGACCCTCCTCTCTATGTGGCAAGCTGGATCCTGGAAAGTCGGAGCGCTCTTCATCCTGTCGTTTACGGCTGCCGTCTTGCTGTTGGGCCTCTCGGCCCATGTGGCACTCTCAGCCCTCAAAAAATGGCCGCACCCGAAGCATCTCGTGCTTCGCCAGGCCTTAGGGAACGTCCTGCGGCCGGGAAGTCAGGTCGTGGGCATCACGATCGCCATCGGAATCGGAGTCATGGTCGTGACTACGGTCTCACTCGTTGAACGGTCATTGCTCACGCAGGTCGGCGAGAACCGGCCGACCGACGCCCCGAGCTTTTTCTTCATCGATATCCAGCCCGATCAGTCCGAAGAATTTGTCGCGCTGCTCCTCCGACGATCGAGCGATCCTGCTCCTAAGTTGACCCCGCTGATTCGATCACGCCTCTCCGCTCTCAAAGGCCATGCCATTAAAATGGAACCGCTGTCCGAGGAAGAAGAGCAAAGGGAAAAGACCGCGCAGAAAGAAGAACGGCGGAAGAAATGGTACCTGACCCGCGAGTACGTCTTGACGTTTCTTCACGACCTTCCCAAAGACAACAAAATCGTTCAGGGGGCTTGGTGGAAACCAGGGCAGGTCTTTACCAAACCGCTGATCTCGATCGAGGAAGATGCCGCCAAGCAACTCGGCCTCACGGTCGGAGATACCGTTGAATTGGA
>SXPO01000107.1 GCA_005793285.1 Nitrospiraceae bacterium | reverse complement strand
CGGAAGGGCGGCAATTAGCGAAGACTCAGTACGTCCATCATGTCGTACAGACCGGGATGTTGGCGGACCACCCACCGCGCTGCGCGCAACGCTCCACGGGCAAAGGTATCGCGACTGCTGGCCCGATGGGTGATTTCGATCCGCTCGCCCATGCCGCCGAACAGCACCGTATGATCGCCCACGATGTCGCCGGCACGGATCGTCTGAATTCCGATTTCACCTCTGGACCGCTCGCCGATCAATCCTTTGCGCGCATAGACACCCACCTGATTCAAGTCTCGATTCACCCCACGCGCAAGGATTTCGGCCATCTTGAGTGCCGTCCCGCTGGGCGCATCTTTCTTGAGGCGATGGTGAGCTTCGATCACCTCGATGTCGTACTCCTCACCGAGTGTCTTGGCCATTTCGCCGATGACCTTGTAAATCAAATTCACCCCGACGCTCATGTTGGGAGACAGCACACAAGGAACTTGCCGACCCAAGGATTTCACTTCGTCGAGTTCTGAAGCGGAAAATCCGGTGGTGCCGATGACCATTGCCCGGCGATGCTGCGCGACAATTCGCAAATGCCCCAGCGTTGCTTCGGGGGAGGAAAAATCAATGACCACATCGCCTCGTTCCATGAGGGCGGCGAGGTCGTCTGTGATGGGGATGCCGGCATGCCCAGCTCCAGCCAGGTCTCCGGCATCTTCCCCCAACGCATGGTGGCCTTTTCCCTCCAGGGCTCCGGCCAACGTCAACGCGGCCGAGTCCCTCACCAGCGATACCAATCGACAGCCCATTCGTCCGGCTGCCCCTGCTACAATCACTTTAATCATCTGGTTACCTGCCGTTGTAGAGATACATGAGCGATCAGATCAACTCGGCGTCTTTTAAGACCTGGACCAGCTTCCCTCGAGTGTCCTCGGCCATCGGACAGAGCGGGAGGCGCAATTCCGGGTCGATTTTACCCATCATTCCGAGCGCCTCTTTGACCGGAATTGGATTGGTCTCAAAGAACAATGCTGCGAACAAAGGCGACAACTTGAAATGAATTCGCTGAGCTTCGGCAATGTTCCCACTGGAAAAGGCCTTCACCAAAGCGGCCATTTCAGCCGGTACAATATTGGCGGTCACGGTAATGACGCCTTTTCCCCCGACCGCCATCATCGGCAGCGTTAAGGAATCATCTCCGGCCAAGACGGTCAACTGGTCGCCGCACATCTGGACGATATCCGATGCCTGCTGAACCGATCCGCTGCCTTCTTTGACTCCGGCGATCGTCTTGATCGCCGAAAGGCGGGCAATAGTCGAGGGCAGCATATTGACGCCGGTACGTCCAGGAATGTTGTACAGCACGAGCGGAAGATCGACGGATTCTGCCACCGCTTTGTAGTGGCGATAGAGGCCTTCCTGGGTGGGCTTGTTGTAGTATGGCGTGATCAGCAATGCGCCGTCCGCTCCGGCCCGCTTCGCATGCTGGGTGAGCGCAATGGCTTCATCCGTGCTGTTCGAACCGGTCCCGGCGATCACCGGCACACGCCGGTTCACGATTTCCACCGTCAACTCAATGACCCGGTTGTGTTCTTCATGTGACAGCGTAGCGGATTCGCCGGTGGTGCCGCAGGGCACGATGCCGTTTGTGCCGCTGGCGATCTGCCACTCTATCAAATCGGAGAATGCCCGTTCGTCAATCGTACTTTTCCGAAACGGTGTGACAATGGCAACATGCGAGCCGGTGAACATGATGGCGCCCCTTAGCTGAGAAAGGCCGGAATGGTTTCGCCCTTGATCAAGTCGTCGTAGGTTTCGCGCGCGCGAATAACATGGATTTCCCCGTCCTTAATGAGCGCTTCTGGTACACGGGGACGGGAATTGTAGTTCGACGCCATGACAAATCCATAGGCGCCTGCGCTCATCACGGCCAGCAATTCCCCCGGTTGAATAGTCGCCAACAGCCGGTCTTTGGCCAGAAAATCACCCGACTCGCAGACCGGGCCGACGATGTCGACTTGCTGTTTGTCGCGACGGGCGGCGGCTTCATCGAGCGGGCGGATTTCGTGATAGGCGCCATAGAGGCTGGGGCGGATCAAGTCGTTCATGGCCGCGTCGACGATGACAAATGTTTTCGCCTCTCCCTCTTTGCGGTAGAGGGCTTTGGTGACGAGAATGCCGGCATTCCCGACGATGACACGGCCTGGCTCCATCACCAGCGTCAAACCCAGATCCTTGACGAGCGGCGAGATCGCATCGGCCAAGTCTTGGGGCAAGGGCGGTTTCTCCGTATCATAGGTGATGCCGAGCCCGCCGCCGATGTTCAGATAGCGGATGTGGATGCCTTGGCCTTTCAGCGTATCGATGAGCGCCACGACCTTCTTCAACGAATCGACGAACGGCGTCACGTCTGTCAATTGTGATCCGATGTGGGCATGGACCCCGACAATGTCGATATGGCTCAGCGAGGACGCCATTTTATATTCTTCCAGCGCGCGATCCGCCGCGATGCCGAATTTGCTTTTCTTCATCCCGGTCGAGATGTACGGATGCGTTTTGGGGTCCACGTCCGGATTGATCCGCAAGGCGATCCGTGCCTTTTTGCCGACGGAGGCGGCGACTTCGTTGAGCGCGTGGATTTCTGCGGACGATTCGATGTTGAACATGAGGATATCTGCCTTCAACGCGTCGCGGATTTCCTCGGCCGATTTGCCGACCCCGGCGAAGATGATCTTGGAGGCCGGTATACCAGCTTTTAAAGCGCGAAACAGTTCCCCGCCGGACACGATATCCGCGCCGCTTCCTTCCTTCGCCATCAATCGTAAGATAGCCAAATTGGAGTTGGCTTTCATCGCGAAGGCGACGATATGGGGAATGTTTTTGAAGGCGTTGTCGTATGCTTTGAAATGGCGGACGAGCGTGGCATGGCTGTAGACATAACAGGGAGTGCCGAGCTCCTTTGCGATCCGGCTGACGGGCACCTGCTCACAATACAATTCGCCGTGGCGATACTCGAAATTATTCATGCTGAAATTCCTCGCTCATGCCGTCGATGTGCTCACTCGCGCACTTTACGCGAATCAGGTCGGTGCGTCTCATCTCGTGCCTACCGGACGCAACGGCGGCAGAAGCTCATCCTGGTCCAGCAGTACAGAGTCCGGCTCTCCAGATTTAGCCGCCGCTGCCGCTTCACGCTGCTGCGCCGCCAAGGCCTCATGCTGCCTCTTTTGCGATTCAATGGTGGGCGTCACTCCAACGGTCCCCGGCGCAACCGGCGCCCCCACCACACCGCAGGAACTCACCAGGCCTGCGGCGACGATGAGCGCGAGGTGTTTCATCGGAGTGACCGCTCCAGTTCTTTGAGCCGTTGCTCTACTCGTCCACGCGCTGTTCCACCGATCTGCCGCTTCTGGTCGATTGCCGCCGAAACAGTCAACCGCGCGAAAACTCCTCGCTCCATCCGATCGGAGAACGCACGCAGCTCCTCCAATGAAAAATCAGTCAACTCGCGCTCCTGTTCAATCGCCGACCGTACGATCCGTCCGGTGATTCCATGCGCTTCACGAAAGGGCACGCCGCGTCCCACCAAGTAGTCGGCCAATTCGGTGGCAAGAAACCCACCGCTTTGTAACGACTGTGCGAGTACGTCTCGGTTCACCTTGAGGCGGCGCATCAATTCGGTCATGACATTCAGGGAGGCCTCGACCGTGTCGAGCGCGTCGAAGAGCGCCGGCTTGTCCTCTTGCAAGTCCCGATTATAACTCAACGGGAGTGCCTTGAGGGTGACGAGAAGATTCATGAGATGACCATAGACACGTCCGGTCTTGCCTCGGACCAGCTCGGGCACATCGGGATTCTTTTTCTGCGGCATCATGCTGCTGCCGGTGCAAAATGCGTCCGGCAACTCGACAAACCGGAACTCCTGTGACGCCCAGAGGATCAACTCTTCGCTGAGCCGTGACAGATGCATCATTGCAATGGATAAGGCTGATGCCGTCTCGACCATGAAGTCGCGATCGGATACCGCATCCATGCTGTTGACCGTCACAGCTGGAAATCCCAGGAGTTTGGCTGTGTATCGCCGATCCACCGGATAATTCGTTCCGGCCAAGGCTCCTGATCCGAGCGGCATGACGTTGAGCCTGGTTTTGGCATCGCGGAAGCGTCCCTT
>SXPO01000106.1 GCA_005793285.1 Nitrospiraceae bacterium | reverse complement strand
TACTCAAGAAGCGTCCGCCGTTTTGGAAAATGCAGGGGAGAGCGTTCGTCGACGACGAAATGGTGTGCGAAGCAGTCGTGACGGCCATGGTAGCAGAAGAAAAGACCGGCGCGCGGTGATGGCCACTGGTCAACGGTTGGTCAATTCTATCCTGGTAGGGTGAGGGCGGTTAACGATTGACGGTGTGAAGGGGGGGGCTGTGAAAATCCATCCAACAGCGATTGTCCATCCCAAGGCGAAACTCGCCGACGGTGTGGAGGTCGGGCCGTTTTGCGTCATCGGTGAGCATGTGTCTATCGGCAAGGGAACCAGATTGTTGTCGCATATCACCATCGATGGATGGACCGAGATCGGCGAACGCAATGAGGTACATGCGTTTTCCTCAATCGGCGGGCCGCCGCAGCATTTGGGTTACAAGGGGGAACCGACCAAGGTCGTCATCGGTGATGACAATGTCATTCGCGAGTATGTGACGGTCAATCGCGCCACGGTACAAGGTGGGGGGGTGACGTCGCTCGGATCTAGAAATACTCTGATGGCCTATGTCCACGTGGCGCACGATTGCCGGCTTGGAAGCCACCTCATTATGGCCAATGCCGCCAGTTTGGCCGGGCACATTACGATCGGGGACCACGCCATCATCGGGGGCCTGACAGGCATTCACCAATATGTCCGTGTCGGCGACTATGCGATGGTCGGCGGGTGCTGCGCGATTGGGCAGGATGTCCCGCCCTTCATGCGGGCAGCCGGGGGATACCGGGCGCATCTGTATGGGCTCAATACCGTGGGATTGCAGCGGCATGGCTTTTCGGTGGAACGTATCTCGCTGCTCAAAAAAGCGTTCGACCTGCTCTTTCGGGCCGGCCATCGGGTTGCCGAGGCGATCAGACTGACGAAGAAGGAATTCAAGGGCCAGGCGGATGTCGCGAAGGTCCTGACGTTCATGGAAGGGACCAAGCGAGGGGTCTCGCGCGTGGTGAACGTCGATTTGGATATTGAATTCGATCAGGAAGGATGAGAGTCACGCCAGCATGACGGTGTCGGTTTCAGTCCAAGAGGGGCGTATCGGGCTCATTGCCGGAAACGGACGGTTTCCGATCATCTTTGCGGATAACGCGCGTAAGATGGGACTGCAAGTGTCTGCGGTGGCCCATGAAGGGGAAACGGAACCAGAGCTTGAACAGCATGTCGATTGGATTCACTGGATCAAGATCGGACAGCTGAATAAGCTGATCAAGGCGTTCAAGGGCGACGGTGTTCGGCAAGTGGTGATGCTGGGCGGCATCAAGAAGACCCATGTGTACAGCACGGTACGGCCTGACTTTCGAGCGCTGGCACTGGCGACGCGTGTGGCTCTGTGGAAGGATGACAACATCCTTCGTGAAATCGCGGCTGAACTCGAACGGGAGGGGATTTCTATTTGCGAGTCCACCTTCGGCCTCGAAGGGATTCTCGTCGAGGAAGGTCCGCTGACGTCTCGCCAACCGACCAAGAAGGAGTGGACCGACATCCGCTACGGATGGGAAATCGCGAAGGAGACCGGGCGTCTGGATATCGGCCAATGTGTGGTGATCAAGGACCGTGTGGTCGTGGCGGTAGAAGCGGTTGAGGGGACCGATGGGGCGATCAAGCGTGGCGGCGAGCTGGCGAAGGACGGGGCGGTGGTGGTCAAGCGAAGCAAACCGCAGCAGGATCTTCGGTTCGATTTGCCTGCGGTCGGCCCCCGGACGATCGAAGTGATGACCTCGGTGAAGGCTGCCGTGCTGGCGGTGGAAGCGGGCCGTACGGTCATGCTGGATCGGGAACAGTTGATCAGTCTGGCGGAGCGGGCAGGAATCGCAGTCATCGGAATTAAAAGCGACAGGTGACCCATTGCGCGAAGGGCTAGACATGCGGGACGAGCCTGACTCGGGAAGCGGACGCTTCGCACATATCCCGCACGTCCTGCTCTTCCCGCTCGTCCCTTGTCGCGCAGCACTCACCACAATCTCATGAAATCACTTCGTGCTGGAGTTATCGGTGTCGGACACTTGGGGCAGCACCATGCGAGGCTGTATGCCGCGCTGCCAGATTCGACGCTTGTCGGTGTGACGGATCAGGATCGTGCCAGGGCCGGCGTCATCGCCGGGCGGCATGGCGCAGAGGCATTCGAGGACCTGTCCGATCTTCTGAAGGCCGTCGATATCGTCAGTGTGGCCGTGCCCACATCGGGACATTATGCCGTGGCGAAAGCCTGTCTTGAAGCGGGCAAGCATGTCCTGGTTGAGAAGCCGATCGCCGTGCTGCCTGCCGAGGCGCGTGAACTTGTCGATTTGGCCAGGGCCAAGGGGTGCCGGCTGCAGGTCGGCCACAGCGAACGATTCAATCCCATCATGCAGGCGATGCGGTCGCACATTCGTCGTCCGGCGTTCATCGAAGCTCACCGGATGGGGACCTACAGCGAACGTGGAACCGACGTCGATGTCGTGCTGGATTTGATGATTCACGATCTGGACCTGGTCTTGTCCTGCAATCCAGGCCCGGTTGAAGAGGTGCGGGCCGCCGGAGTGCCGGTGCTCTCATCGACAATCGATATTGCTAATGCGCGCATCCAGTTTCAAAGCGGATGTGTCGCCAACTTGACGGCCAGCCGAGTGTCTCTCACCAAGATGCGCCGGCTGCGGGTGTTTCAGCAGGATAGCTACCTGTCGATCGATTTTCAGTCCCGTCAGGGAATCGTCGGGCGCCGGGCCGGAAATCCTGGGGAGAAGCCAGGGTTTGCGATCGAAGAGTACAAAGGAAACGATGAGGAGCCGCTGAAGCTTCAGCTTGCATCCTTCCTGAGCGCGATCCGGACCGGCGCTACTCCTGTGGTGTCCGGCGAAGACGGAGCGGCTGCGCTGACGGTCGCCCATCAAGTATTGGCCGCCATCGATTCGTTTGTGCAGCGTAACGAGGAATCAGGGGCAACAGGGTAGGGGGACTACCAGCCTGCAATAGTCATGAACGCATCTATTGCAACCGCTGATGCTTGGCTGACGCACTGTCATGGATAATGCGGGTTAATACCATGCCGCGCATTCTCATTGTAACCGGGGAAGCCTCCGGCGATCTTCATGGAGCCAATCTTGCCAAGGCGCTGAAAATGTCTGACCCATCCGTGTCGTTGGTCGGCATCGGCGGGGCGGCCATGGAGGCGGCCGGCGTGCAGCTCGTGCAGGCCATCGGGCGCTTTGACGTCATCGGGATGGTCGGCCCCCTGGCATTGGCGTCACTCCTGTATCGTTTTCTCTTCATGCGGCGTCTGTTCCGTTCTGAGCCCTGGGATGCGGTCGTATTTATCGATCATCCGGGCTTGAATCTCCGCTATGCCTACTTCGCGAAGGCAGCTGGATTACGCGTGTTGTACTATATTGCGCCGCAGATTTGGGCCTGGCGTCCCCAACGCATGCATTGGATTAAACAACGAGTGGATCATGTTCTGGTGATCCTCCCGTTTGAGAAAGCCTTGTATGATGATGCGAGGGTGCCATGTACATTTGTCGGCCATCCCCTCCTGGACGCGGTCGCCCCGCGATACGATCCGGTCAGCCTTCGCGCGCAGTTCGGACTTCCATCGGAAGGGCCTGTGATTGCCTTGTTGCCAGGCAGCCGGAGACGGGAAGTGCTGATGCTTCTGCCGACGTTGTTGGATGCCGCGAGCCAATTAGCGCAGCGCAACCCGGACACGAAGTTTATTCTGGCGCAGGCTTCCACAATTCAGGATAATCTGCTGCAGCCGCTCCTGCGGGAGAGTAAGGTTCCGGTGACGGTGGTGAAAGAACAGGCCAGTGAGGTGATGGCGGTCGCAGATCTGGCGTTGGTGGCATCGGGGACCGCGACCTTGCAATCGGCGGTGGTGGGTACGCCGCTGGTCTTATGCTATCGAACGGCGGCCTGGGAATTTTGGGTCGCGAGCTTTTTTATCCGCGTCAAATGGATCGGACTGGTGAATTTGGTGGCAGGTCGATCGGTGGTGCCGGAGTTGCTTCAGCGTGAAGCGACAGGGCAGCGGTTATATGAAGAGGC
>SXPO01000105.1 GCA_005793285.1 Nitrospiraceae bacterium | reverse complement strand
TGAGCTGAAGCGGGCGATTCGCCGGTTGTGGGATTTATTCCCGGTGATCCGAGACCACTATTATCATCCCGCGTTCGGCGGATCCTATTCGATCAAGTCCGTGCTGCCTGCCATGGTGCCGTCATTGGCCTATGAGGATCTGGCGATCCAAGAGGGAGGCGTCGCTGCGCAGGCCTATTACCGGATGGTGTTCAAGGAAACCGATTGGGTCCACAAGGAGACCATCAGGGAATCGTTACTCGCATACTGCAAGCGCGACACGCTGGCTATGGTGGAGTTGCGGCGAGCCTTGTGGGAGAAAGCGGGGTAGATGGCGGAGAGGGTGGGGATCGAACCCACGGTCGAGTTACCCCGACAGCAGTTTTCGAGACTGCCCGATTCGGCCACTCTCGCACCTCTCCGTAGGCCGGATTGTCTATGTGTGAATCGTGAGCAGGCAAGGGGCAATCGCTCGACGACGTTGGCAGAAGCTTACCGTGTTGAAGGTAGGTATTGCAACGGTCAAACCCTGTTTCATTGAGAGCGGTGAGGTAGAGGAGCAGGGAGGCGGGTGGAAAAAGCACAGGTGATCTTCCAACAAGTGCCGTTCGAGACTGACGGTGCATGGCGATCGCCAATTGCCATACACCATGATGACGTACAGGTGTGGGGAATTACACTGGACGTCACTGATTCCGAGCTTCCTCGTGCCGCGTCTGTTCTCTCGCACGATGAACGGGGGCGTGCTGAACGATTGATATCCGAAGGGCACCGTCGTCAATCTATTGCGGCTCATGCCAAACTGCGATTGATCCTGAGCCGGTACTGCGGTGCACCTCCAGGACAGTTGGCAATTCGGAGAACATCGGATGGAAAGCCATTTCTCTCAGATTATCCCTCCATCCGATTCAATCTGACCCATTCCCATGGCCGGGCGCTCATTGCCGTTGCAAGAGATCGGGAGGTCGGTGCCGATCTTGAGCAGGTGCGTCGAGAAGTCGATGTGGTGCGCCTTGCCAAGCGGTTCTTGTCGGAGAGGGATCTGGCATTTATCGAAGATGGTGATCCGGCACAGAGGCATGAGCGGTTTCTGAAAACCTGGGTGGCGAGGGAAGCGGTCTTCAAGGCTGACGGCAGGGGGATCACGTTCCCTCTCCATCGAGACTATCTTGAGCTGACGGGTGACGAAACAAAAGGCTCTTTGGTCCTGGGCGATACTGCCTCTGATCAGAGGAAACGGCCCGTTCGATTTCTCTCCCTCGGTCCAGGATGGATTGGCGCGGTGGCGGCAGAGGGAACGGATTGGACCGTCACCCTCTGTAATGGGAGCGAATCGCAGATCAACCGGGGAACTTGAATTCAGACCACTCGGCCTTGTCCAGTCCCTGTTTAACCAGGTGAGGGATATCCAAGGCCCGTTCGACCTTTCGAAGTTCATCGATTCGAGTTTTTGTGCTGGGGTGGGGCGGAGTGAAGAGTTTGCAACAATCCTCGTCTGGCTCGATGGATGTCTCGTAGGTTCCGATGCGCTTGGCCTCGTCGGTGATCTCCAGTTTGTCCATGCCGATGAGAGGCCGGAGCATCGGCAACTGCGTCGCTTCTCCCACGACGGACAGATTTTCCGGTGTTTGGGATGCCACCTGGCCCAGGCTGTCACCGGTGACCAGACCCCAGCAGCCTTCTTTCCTCGCCAGTTCCTCTGCGATCCGGAGCATCATGCGCCGGTAGAGCACGACACGAAATGGCGCCGGCGTGTTCAAGACAATCTCACGCTGGATTTCTCCGAAGGGGATAACCATGAGGCGAGATTCATATTGGTAGGCTGTCAGGATCTGCACTAGATCGCGAACCTTTTCCTCTGACGCGCGGCTGACCAAGGGACGGCCTGAAAAATGGACGAAGAATGCGCGACAGCCCCGCTTGACCATGCGATAGGCAGCGACCGGGGAATCGATCCCGCCTGAAATCAGACAGGCAACCGTGCCACTGACTCCCACCGGCATTCCGCCAGGCCCCTGTACTTTGTCGATTGCCCAATAGACATCCTTGGAAAGCAATTCGATGTAAACCGTGATGTCGGGGTTCTTGAGACTGACTGGTTTGCCAAGCCCATCACACAGGGCGGCGCCGATTGCGCGTTCCACATCCATCGAGGTCATCGGCAAACGTTTGTCGGCTCGCTTTGCTGTGACACGGAACGTAGCAAACGATTTTGCCCGGAGATCCTCGATGATTGCTGTATTGAGGTTGTCGAGATTGGGCTGTGTCAAACTAAGCGGGACCGACTGGGCCATGAAAAAGTTCGCGATCCCGCAAACTCGTGTAAGCCGTTCCCGCACTGGGTCAGTGTCAATGTCCGGTGGAAGAACAACGCGAATGCGGCTGCGCAGATGCTCGATCTGCGTAATACCTAAATCGGTGAGCGCGAGGCGGATATTACGGACCAACCGTTGTTCAAAATAGTCGCGGTTGCGCCCTTTGAGAGCAAGCTCGTGGTAATGGACAATGGCGCATCTCATCTTAGTGGTGAAGGGTAAGGGGTGAAGTGTTGGAAGAAGTGACCCTGTGTGTCATCTTTGCAGGCGAGACATAAGTCATGTCTTACATTTCACATGATTCAAGAAATCGCTCGGCGTCGATTGCTGCCATGCAGCCGGAACTGGCGGCGGTAATGGCCTGACGATAGATCGAGTCGTGCACATCCCCCGCGGCAAAGACCCCTGGCGCACTGGTGGCGGTGCCGTTCTTTGTGATGAGATACCCCTTGGCATCCATATCCAGTTGGCCGGTGAATAAAGAGGTGTTGGGTGTATGGCCGATGGCGACAAACACCCCGGCGCAGGGCATTGTCACAATCTTGTCGGTCACGACATTCTTGAGCCGAACGCCGGTTACAACCTCGTCACCCAGGACATCTTCGACGACGGAATTCCAAACAAATGAGATCGTCTCGTTCTTCATAGACCGGTCTTGCATGATCTTCGACGCGCGGAGCTTATCGCGGCGATGGACAATCGAGACTTTTGT
>SXPO01000104.1 GCA_005793285.1 Nitrospiraceae bacterium | reverse complement strand
TTATTCGTCGGCATTTTCAAGGCCTTCCATTTTTACGCAGTGGAAATGCTGCAGCGACGCATCTTTGCGAGGGTGGCGATTTCAATGGTTCAGCGATTGCCTCAGTTCCGCTTCCAAGGCTATAAACCGCAATTTGCGAACTATTTCGTCGAGACGGTGTTTATCCAGCGCGCACTCTCTGCCGTCCTCATTGATATGGTGAATGTGATCGTCGGCGGAGCGGTCGGCATGACCCTGCTGGTGATCTACCACCCCTATTTCCTTGTCTATGACTTGCTGCTGCTGGTCGGTTTCATGCTGACATTTTTTGTGATGTCTCGTGGAGCCCTGCGGACGCACCTTGCGATGTCCCATGCAAAGTATGATGTCTTCAATTGGATTCAGGAAGTCTCGCAAAATCTACTGCATCTCAAGTCTACGGATAGTCAGCCATGGATCATGCAAAGGACCGACGATCTCGTCAACGCCTATACGGAGACCCGCAAGGCGCGGTTCGCCGTTCTCCTGAGACAATTCATGTCCGCCGTGGGAGGAATGGCAATTGCGCAGGCCGGTGCGCTTGCCATGGCTGGATGGCTTCTTGCTTCTGGTCAGTTGACACTTGGCCAGTTGGTTGCGGTGGAAGTGGTCGTCGGCGCGCTCATCATCAATTTTGAGTCGCTCGTCAAGAGCATGGCGCATGTGTATTACTTCTTCACCGGCGTGACGGAACTGAACCAATTCTTTTCGACCACGCAGGATGAAGTTACAAGCGGAACAGCAGTACCCCTGCCTGCTCCGTCTGTTCACGGTCTGATGGTAACCTGCAAAGGGGTCAGTCTCGTTCACAACGGAGTGAATATATTTGAGAATTTCAACTTGGAAGTCGCGCCCGGCGAAAAGGTCGGGATCTACGCCCGTACCCCTGCGGCGAAGATGGCTCTGTCGAGAGTGCTGGCAGGGCTTGAAGCACCGAGCAGCGGCGTCATTCAATACAACGGTGTCGATATTCGGTACGTCGATCCTAGTGCCGTCAACAGATGCCGCAGCCTCGTGATCGATTCACAGCATAGCCTGCTGGAAGGAACCATCGAGGATAACATTGTGCTGGGGCGTCCCTACGTATCCTATGACAGCCTAGCCTGGGCACTCCGTTTCACGGAGCTCGAGGAAGTCATCGAAGCGCTCCCGCGCGGTATCAAGTCCGATGTCGGCGAGCTGGGAGAAGTACTTGCCCCCACCCATATCGTGCAAATCTTACTGGCCCGCGCGATTCTTGGGCGTCCGCAACTCCTGATTTTCGATGGATTGATTCACAGCATGGATCCAGCCTTGCGGGAGACGATCTTACGCCGGTTGTGTTCCAAACAAGAGCCCTGGTCGGCCATTTTCATTTCGACCGATCCGAACTTGACGGAGCATACAGACCGTCGTGTGATGTTGCATCACGTTCATGCGTAAGTAACGCAAGGAAGCGGTCAATGATGATCGACGAAAATGGTGAATCCGTACAAGGGAATCAACAAGGCAGAGTAACACCTAGCGTAGGAATAATGGAGGCTCCATGGCTGGCCTAAATCGCAATCCGGGAGAAAATGCTCTGACGCTTGCTCACCAAGGGGAAGGCTTGCAGGCTGTAGCTATCGATAACACAGCTGCAACAGCGAAAATGTCCTCGTGGGAGGCAGTCAAGGTACCCAATAAATTAATCTCCATGGGTCGTGTGACCCTGACTCTTCTGATCCTCTTTCTGCTGATTATTGAGTTTGTTCCGTGGACACAGACTGTGACAGCCACGGGTCGACTCTCCGCCTATACTCCCTACGAGCGGCCGCAAGAGATGGAAGCTCGGATTACCGGCCGTATCAAGGAATGGCATGTTTTTGAAGGTGTCAAGGTCAAGAAGGGCGATCTCATTCTCGAACTTGAGGACTACGACCCAAACTTTATTGCGCCTGAACTCCTCGCGCTGTTCGAACAGCGCAAAGTTGCGTTGCAGCAGACTCGCCAGGCGGCCTTGGCCAGAGCCGATCAGCTCAATAAACGAATCGGACAGATGCAGAAGCTTGTGCTGGCGGCAGTGCCGTCGGCAGATGCCCGTGTGACAGAGGCCGACAACAAAGTGCGCGAAGCCCAGCAAAAGGTTGAGGCTGCTAAGATCGATGTGACTACTGCGCAGCTCAATGTCGATCGGCATCGACAGCTGATCAAGGATGGGTTCGTCTCGCAGCGCGAACTGGAGTTGACGATTCAAACTGAAATCGGGACCAAAGCGGGCCTGCAGGGGGCGCAGGCCTATCTGCAAGCAGCCGAGCAAGCCCGCGCGGCATTGAGTTTCGGCCGCGATCAAATCACGGCAGATGTGCAGCAGAAGCTCATTGATGCGACGGCAGCCCGTGACAATGCGATTGCGGAAGCTGCCAAAGCGATGGATCAGTTGGCAGACATCTCGGTGCGGCAAGAAAGCGCCCAGCAGCGCATTCAATTCGCGCGCATCGAGGCTCCGATCGATGGCACAGTAGTGAAGATGGCGCGGGTTGGTATCGGAGAGACGGTAAAGCAGGGCGAGACGCTCGTGACTATTTCTCCGTCCGCTGCAGATAAGGCGATTGAAATGACAGCAGAGGGACTGGACTCTCCGTTGCTGACCCCCGGACGGAAGGTCAGACTCGTATTTTTCGGAATTCCAGCGATCCCGCTTCCTGCATGGCCTGAATTGATGGCCGGCACTCGCGGAGGCATTATCAAAGTGGTCGATCAGATCGACGACGGCAAGGGGAATTACCGGTTCTGGGTTGTTCCGGATCCTGAAGATAATCAACCATGGCCTGAACAAGCTCAAGTTCGTCAGGGAACCAGGGTGTTAGGGTGGGTTGTCCTAAATCGTGTTCCTCTCTGGTACGAGCTGTGGCGGCGGTTCAATTTCTTCCCGCCTGATTATACGGAACGGTCACCAAGCCTTGTTGACATGCTCATGCCCAAGTCAACCGGCAGGACTGTGAAGTAATCAAACAATCAGCGGTGTTCCCCAAAGAGGGGAACACCGCTGAAATGGGCAAGGCGGGCCAGGTCTCATGTGCTGGCCCGCCTAATCTATCTTCAGATTCTCCACATCCGTATCAATTTCTCTGCTGGTATCTATCTCCACTGCGAGTCCATAAGTCCATAGGTTTGAGAGAGCGATGCCGCCTCTTACTCGCTTGACCGTGCCATACAAGAGCCGTTAAGGTGGGTACATTGATACGTACCAAGAGAAAAATGTTTCGTACGGAAGAAGGAGCGGTTGCTCATGAGCGGGATCGGGCAAAAGGCAAAGAAGACTCAGAAGAAAAGTCACCGTACGATTCAGAGTGGCAAGGCGATTGTTGGGGTATTGGGAGGAAGCAAGTCCGATTTTCCTATTTTGGAAAAGGCCGGCGCCATTCTGGCAGGGCTGCACATTCCCTACGAATTATTAGTTGTCTCTGCTCATCGTACGCCGGATCGGCTCTTTGAGTACGCCTCAACTGCGCCGGCTCGCGGGATCGAGGTTATTATTGCCGGTGCCGGCGGGGCGGCTCATCTCCCAGGCATGTTGGCAGCCAAGACCCACCTCCCGGTGATCGGAGTGCCTATTCCAACTGAAAATCTGCGAGGTCTCGATTCCCTCTTGTCGATTGTCCAGATGCCCAAGGGGGTTCCAGTGGCGACGGTGGCGATTGGTGGAGCAGAGAATGCCGGGCTGTTGGCGGCGCAGATTTTAGGCGGATGTTATCCGGAGATTGCAGAACGCGTGAAAAGTTTTCGTGCTGCCCAAACGGAGACGGTGTTGAATTCAGCCGAGGCCAAGGGAACTAGTTTGGGGAATCTCGAAGCCGATGGGGTGAGCCCACAGTCGTGACCGACGTGACGGTCGAACCTGGATCAATTCTCGGCGTCCTGGGGGGCGGCCAACTGGGGGCGATGTTCGCCGTTGCAGCGCGTCGCCTGGGCTATCGCATTGCCGTATGGGATCAGGACCCTGATGCCCCTGCGCATCGCCAATCAGACCATTCGTTTACAGCAGCCTTCTCTGACCTCCCCACGCGTGAGCACTTTGCACGCCTTGTTCGGGCTGTCACATTTGAATGGGAGAATGTGCCGGCTGATTTGTGTGAGTGGCTCGAAGAGCGTCATCGAGTCAGGCCTTCCAGCTCCGTGCTCCGGATTATTCAAGATCGCGTCAAACAGAAACAGTTTCTGCACTCGAACGATCTTCCCGTTGTTCCGTTTGTCGCCATAGGGGCGCCGGATCAACTGACGGAAGCTGTCAAACAGATCGGTATTCCAGCTCTCTGTAAGACTGCGACCTTCGGCTACGATGGGAAAGGCCAATGGCCGATTCGACAGGACTCTAGTGTCGATGAAGTCGCCAGGACGTTGCGGACCATTGAACGGCCTGCTCCCAGATGGATTCTTGAGCAGTTAATAGAGTTTGAGTGTGAGCTTTCTGTGCTGGTGGTGCGAGGAACCAACGGCGAGTGCCGGACCTATCCGGTCGTAGAAAATCGTCATGAGCAGGGCATCTTACGCATGACGCTGGCCCCAGCCACCGTTTCTGTCCAGGTTGCGGCACGAGCGTCTGATCTTGCCCGCCAGGCCGTGGTTTTGCTGCAAGGCATCGGAGTGTTCTGCGTCGAATTGTTTCACACCGCAGACGATCGACTCTTTATCAATGAAATTGCGCCGCGCCCTCATAATTCAGGCCACTACACGCTGGACGCCTGCAGGGTTTCACAATTTGAACAACAGGTGCGCGCGGTCTGTGGCGCGCCACTGGGCGAGGTAAGACAGTGGAGTCCGGCGGCAATGGTCAATCTCATCGGTGCAGAAGCGCAGGCCGTGGCTTCCGGTCAGGCCTTCAAGGGGCTGCTTTCTCTGCCAGGGGCCGTACTCCATCTCTACGGAAAGAAAGTTGTCCGCCCGGGGAGGAAGATGGGTCATGTCACGTTTATGGCGGAAACCAGCGAGGCGGCGGCGGAACCGGCTCACCGGCTCATCGCGCGGCTGGCCGCATTGTCAGCGGTCCCACCGGCGTGAACGGCCTGGTGAAAATAACGGTACGTCCTGGCGTTTGAACAGGCCGATCAAGGCCATGCCGGTGATGAATCCGCCAATGTGCGCGAAGAAGGCCACGCCGCCTCCTTGGGTGCCGACACTCATCCCGCCAGGGGGATCACGATGGGCGATCCTAGGGAGCTCGGCGGCGGTCGGTCACTGCGTGAGGCAACGTGGAATTGTTGGGAAGTGTTCCCTCGGCTCCGAGCGGCACGGAAAATCCCGCGGCATGAGTATGGCCCCCTCCGCCAAACGATGCGGCGATGGCGCCCACGTCCGTGCCGTCCGCGCGCGAGCGCATGCTGAAATACCGACGCCCGTCACGATCGTGCCAGATCAGGCAAAAGGGATGGTCCGGCGAAAGCCGCTCACCGATTTGGCTGGTCAAGACCGCGCTGTGCACAGACGGAACGATTTCTCCTTGGAACTCGACCAAGACGGCTTGCGCCGAGAGTTTCCCGACTAATTCCTGCTCATAGCGAAGAATCGCGCGTCCCTCTTGCTCCAGGGTCGCTTGGGAAAATCGATCCCACAGGTTGAAATCAAAGGGGTGCGAAGCCAGAGCCGCATTGATCTCACGGCTTGCCGGCATCTCCCATGTCCACAAGTCCTTGTCCTGAACATAGCGGAGCAGCCAAGGAGCTACCGTGCCATGAGCCCATTCCC
>SXPO01000103.1 GCA_005793285.1 Nitrospiraceae bacterium | reverse complement strand
GTGCCGGGCGATCAAATGTGCCAGCGTGGTCTTGCCCGAACCAGGCGGGCCCCAAAAGATCACAGAGGAAAGACGATCCGACTCGATGGCCTTGCGCAGAGGCCGATCTAAGCCGACGATGTCATCCTGCCCGACAAAGTCGCCAAACTCCTTCGGACGCATCCGTTCCGCCAGCGGGGCATCGGCCTTCTTCCCTGTCTGGGGAGCGGCAAATAAATCAGGCCGTGGATCGCGCTGGGTCGGCATGAGTGGCTCCTTGAAATGAGCGGATTGTATACGCCGATTCAATTGATCGCAAACGGCCCCTTAACCGGACAAACCACCGGTGCTACGAACAGCGCCGGCGTAGGGAGGGAATTGGCCTATAGTGACAGGGGCAGCGGCCTTCCGATTGTCTTCTTACACGCCTTTCCGCTGAATCGGACGATGTGGGCGCAGCAGGAAGTCGCTGAGAGGAAACCGGTGAGATAGATTAGTCTGGGTCGCCGACGCTGGTCTTCTGAATCAACTTGAGGAATTCCAGGCGGGTTTGCGGCTGGCTGCGGAAGGCCCCTAACATGGAGCTGGTGACAGCCACCGTGTTCTGTTTCTCCACACCACGCATCATCATACAGAGGTGCCGCGCTTCGACGACGACCCCCACTCCATTCGCGTTCAATTTATCCTTCAATGTTTCGGCGACTTGGACCGTCAATCGCTCCTGCACTTGAAGCCGGCGAGCGAACGTATCGACAATGCGCGGGATCTTGCTCAAGCCCACGACCTTCTTATTGGGCAGGTAGCCGACGTGGACCTTGCCGAAGAACGGCAGCAGATGGTGTTCGCACATGCTGAAGAAATCGATGTCTTTCACGATGACCATCTCATCGTATTCGATCGGAAACAGCGCCCCGTTCAGGAGATGATCGATGTTGCGTTGATAGCCTTGGGTCATGAAGGCCAGCGCCTTCGCAACTCGTTCGGGTGTTTTGAGCAGGCCGTTGCGGTTTGGTTTTTCGCCGAGCGCGAGCAGCATTTGCGTCACCAGCGATTGCAGGGATTGCAAATCGGCCGGTTGCCCGCTTCCGCCGACATCCTCGACCGGACTCCGATGTTTCTCCGCCTTCCTCCGCTTAGCCACGCACCCCCCCGATAAGTTGAGCCGGTCCTGTATACTCGAAATAATTGTCCCTGGTCTCAATGACGCCCACTTTTTCAAGCTGCCCGGACGGCAATGTCGATTCCAACAAATCCCAGATCAATTTCACAAGATTTTCTCCGGTCGTGGTGCGGTCGGAAAACTCTTTGTCACCGTTGAGATCCTGGTGATCAAACCGCTTGACGACGGTCTCATTCACGATGTGATCGAGCCGTGCAAGGATGCCTGTCTCGTCGCTCCCGTCATGCTTGACTGTGACCAGCACCGCATAGTTGTGGCCGTGACCATTCGGGTTGTTGCATTTCCCGAAGATAACCTGATTCTCCTCCGGCGTAAGATGATCGGTGTGCAGCCTGTGGGCGGCACAAAACCTATAGCGTCTGGTCACATGTACCTGAAACATCCGCAACCTGCTGAAGAACGAAAGCCAGGATCACTCATTCATTGAGCAACCCTGGCCTCATAACAAAAACCCCGTGGGCGGCGCCCCCCCCGGACATTCAGATAGACCACTAGGAGCTAAATGAGCTGCCGCAGCCGCAGGTCGTCTTGGCTTGGGGATTCTTGATTGAAAACCCCGATCCCTGCACGCTGTCCACGTAATCGACTTCCGCGCCTTGCAACAACGGCGCGCTCTGCGAATCCATGATGACTTTCACGTCGCCCATTTCAACGATCGTATCATCCTCGGCCGTCTTGGATTCGAAGGCCATCCCATATTGATAGCCATGGCACCCGCCGCCGCGGACATACACTCGCAACCCGACCACATCCTTTTCCTCTGCCATCAGCTCTCTGATCTTCTGTTCCGCCACCTGTGTAATCGTAACCATTGCCGTCCTCCTATATCTCCAGATTCGCAACCCGCGTTCTGGATTGGCTTAGTGTAACACCTCTCTACCGAATATCAACTCCTCAGGTTTCTACCGTCTCTTTGCTCGGAGCTTCCCACTTGCTTCCAGGAACACGCACGACGACATCGCCCAGCACCTTCGCCTGACAGGCCAATCGATGCTGCGGTTCGCTCAACGCTTCTCGGTCCAGCAGGTCTTGTTCGTCAAAATCGATCTCGGAGAGCTGGTCCAATCCTGTCTGAACCTCGACTCGGCATGTGGTGCAGGACGCATTCCCTCCGCAATCGTGATTTAAGGGAAGCCCTAGCCCCTTCGCCGCATCCAGGAGCGAGGTGTTGACGTCCACCTCTCCGACTCTTTCGCCGAAATACAGAAACGTCACCCGCGGCATCACGATCTCCTTAGGAATGGACTCCGACACCGGCCGGTACGGCTCGATACGGACACCGCTGCATTCGAATATGGTCTTCATACTCCTGGCGGAACAGTTTCAGACTGCTCTGCACCAAGACCGATGCGCCCGTCACCAGGGTACAGTACCCTGTGCCTTTCACAAATCCGCAGAGTTGAAGAAGGCTGTCGAGATCCTTTTGGGTCCCCTTGCCCTCTTCGATTTTGGCCATCAGCGCAGCCAAGTTGATCGTCCCCATTCTGCAGGGAGGGCATTGGCCGCAGCTTTCGTTCTTGAAGAAGTCCGAAAACTGGAGCGTCTTGGCGATCATACAGGTTGCATCGTCGACGACAATCACGCCCGCAGAGCCCAAACCAGTTCCGGCCTTTTTCAATGAATCAAAATCCATGGCCAGATCGAGCTGATCCGCCGTCACCATTGAAAAGGCCGGACCGCCTGGAAACACCGCTTTGATCTTTCGGCCTCCCGGCACGCCCCCTCCGCATTGCTCGATCAAATTCCGTATCGTAACGCCCATGGGCATTTCATACACACCGGGCCGATTAACCGCGCCGCTCAACGAAAACATCATCGTGCCGGGACACCGTTCCGTGCCGGCTTGTGTAAACCACGTCGCTCCCTTGTGCAGAATTCGAGGAATGTTGCACAGTGTCTCGACATTGTTCACCAATGTCGGCTTGCCGTAGAGGCCAAAGTCCGTCGGATAGAATGGCGGCTTTTGCCTCGGCATGGCCGGACGGCCCTGCATTGACTCCAGCATGGCGGTCTCTTCCCCCGCGACATAACTGCCGTGGCCTTCGAAGACTTGCAATTCGATGTCAAACCCGCTTCCCAGCACATTCTTCCCGAGAAAACCCCGCTCCTTGGCCTGCGCCAGGGCTTTTTTCAGATTCTCCCGTTCTTCATGATACTCATGATTCACATAAATGAAGGACGCCTTGGCCTTCACCGTATATGAGGCGATCAGACAGCCCTCGATCAATTGATGCGGCAACGTCTTGAGTAAATGGCGGTCTTTGAATGTCCCCGGTTCATGTTCGCCCGCATTACACACAAAGTAGCGCTCCAGAACCCGGTGATTGAGAACCTTGTCCCACTTGACCCCGGTCGGAAATCCAGCCCCACCCCGTCCACGAAGACCTGACTTCTTCAACTCGTCGACGACTTGGGTCGCCTTCAATTCCGTGACACATCGTGTCCAGGCTTCATACCCCCCGACCTTCAAATAGCCGTCAATCTCCCAAGGGGCGCCCTCAAGCTTTTGAACAAGACGTGGTTCTGCCAAAATCGACATCGTCCATCCCGCGTGAAAAATCACAACTTTAGAGCTCGTACTATACGGCTCTATCTCCATGTCCGTCAAGGAAACAGGCCAGGAATGGGCCTAAATCTCAATTGGTTAGGACTAGCGGGCCTATAGGAGCTGGGTATAGAGAGCCAGAACCAGCGTGGGAAAGGAGCAAATCCGCTCACCGGCTGGGCGACCCAGCCGGTGAGCGGACAGCTCTATCTAAAGTGGCTGCCGGCTCCCATGAAGAACAGCATGGGAATCGAGAGCATGAAATTCACGCGCGAGGCCAGCAGAGCAGTCCGTCCCCATTGAGCCATCTCCGGCGGCGCCGGGGTACCTTGAGCCGCAGCCGTCACAGCCGCAATGATTTTCTTCTGGTTCGGCCAAATGATCCCATGGACGTTGCCCATCATAATGATGCCGAGCAACCCACCGATGGCCAAGGCCACGGCTCCGGTCCCGCCTTTGTGATACATGTGGCCATACAAGAGCACCCCGGCAAGCACCGTCACGGTCGCCCCATGACGGAACCAATTCAACGCCATGGGCATCAACTTGGGAATCACAATGTTCTTGGTCGGTCCATCCAAACTCTTCAAGAACGCGGCGTTGATCAAGTTGAAAAAATACAAGAGCCCGATCCATGTGATCCCGGCCAGGAAGTGAATCCAGCGAAGGATTATCTGGCCCCAGTCCGCCTCGCCCGCGCCTATGCCGGTCATCCCAAGGTACAACCCTATCAACACGACG
>SXPO01000102.1 GCA_005793285.1 Nitrospiraceae bacterium | reverse complement strand
CTCCTTCTTTGAAGGTCGTCCCATGAAAATCCACCGGCCCGTCGAACTGAAGTGTGCCTTGGGCAGACCGATGCCGCACCGCTCCCAGGACTACCGAATCGCTGATCGTCAGCGCCCCCCGGACAAGACGCAACTCCTGTCCACTCACCTGATTCGACGGTTCTTGACCTTCAGAAGCACCGTCCAACTTCATCCTGACGGTCTGCAAGGGCAGCTGATCGAAACTCAGATCGCCGCGAACGATCACTCCCATCAGCTCGACCGCCTGTCCTCTTTCCAGCGCCTCCATGATCGCAGTACTGCCGACGGAGTGAATTTCCCGTTCAGCCTCCGTGCAATCAGGCGAGAGTTTTTTCACAAGTGGGCTACTTGCTCCACTAACAGAGGCCTCTACCTGACACACCGCGCTCACGTCTTGCGCAAAGACAAGAGCGCCGCAACTAAGCAGCAATGCCAGACATCGACTTCCCCAATGAATCATTGGATATTCACCCACGGGCGCCGTTATACGAGAGGCCTACCGGTAAGGCAAGTCCAGCCAGACCGAATATGAATGCCGTTACAATGCGGGAAGGGAGGGAACGAATGGGGATGCACGCAGCGTTCAGGACAGAGCCGGAACGGTCCCTCGCCCTGTTGCGTACCACAGGAGGCGAAGACTTCGTTCCGGCACTGCTCAGCTGATAGCCGAAGAATCAGTTGTTCCGATAATCGTCGTGCTCGTCCAGGAGGTCTTCTGACTTTTCAATAATTTCGTCACCCTCGTCATCTTCATCGAGGTCCAATTCTTCCTGCGCATCTTCCTCGATATCGCTCTCCATCTCCAATTCCTCATCGGCCATCTCTTCATCGAGGTCAGCTTCCCGCGGCTCAACCGGTGCGGCAGCTACGACCTTGCGAGGCATTGCTTCTTCTTTGGCCCCGGCTTTGGGAGTAGGTGCGGCAGGCCGACTAGGTTGGGGAATGGTTTTCTTCGCAACGGTCTTCACAGACTTCTTGACCGCTTTTTTCGCAGGCTTTTTCTTCGCGACTGCGCTTTTTTTCACCGGCTTCTTTGCGACCTTCTTCTTAGTCACCACCTTCTTCTTGGGTGATGCCGAAGCTTTTTTCTTTCCTGACGATTTCTTGGTTGCGGCCTTCTTCTTCGCCATTCCAGTCCTCCTCTTGTCATCGGACCGATTGAACCACGCCCTGTCGGCCACCATCTAGCATGAACGAATGGGCTCTTGCAACAATCTCATGGGGGAATCCTAATCTCAGGCCATCCCCCTCACCGTTCGAAATTTGAACAGATCTCTACCGGTGGCACGAGCGGGAAATCTCCCATTGGAAAAACCTGTACTCGTGATAATAAAATGGAGAAAGTCGACGAGTGACGGAGAATCCTCTGCCACTTTCTCGGCTCTATATGACAACTCCGTCTGCCTAGGAGCACTGACATTGTGAACCGGTCTCTGGCAATTGTTTTTATCGTCGTGATAGCCGCCGCCTCTAGCTGGCCAGCTATGGCCACGTCCCTCTCTGCGCAAATCGTCATGGAAGACGGGGCGCCCTATTACGTTCCCGTCACTGCCACCGTGACCAGTGGCAACCCCATCCGCTGGGATAACCCGACACCGACCCATCACACCGTAACCCACAACGGGTGCGCGGAGGATGGCAGCTCCTGCTTGTTCGATTCAGGGCCTGTCCCTCCGGGAGCGCAATTCACTATTCCTGGCCTGCCGGCCGGGCGTTATCTCTATCACTGCCGCATCCACCCCATCATGCGAGGCGTCCTGACCGTGACCGATGCTGCTCCGACCCCAGCACAATTGTAGGCGCCTCACAATAACCGTCTTGCGAGACGGCCGATCACTCCTGTAGGCTGCGCCGTCGCATCGTAGCGAACTACTCGCCATGAAGCCTATTGCTGCCGTTCAAGAGCCACTGCATCTGACCGGAGAGACATTGAATCTCTTCGCCTGGCACATCCCCGATCTCGTGGCCTATCAGCATCACGAGGACGAATGGTGGTTTGCCCCGCTTGACGACAATCTTCCGCTGATACGCCTGCACAGGACCGGCCTGGATATGCTCCGCGCCATGAACGGCCACACAACGGTGGGCGCCTTGCTTGAGCACTATGGACACAAGATCTGCGGACCGGACGGCCAACCGGGACACTGGCACCTGGAGCGGTGGGCGACGCCGCACTACTCGCTCTGCTACTACGGCGCCGAACCGCCGGGCGGCCACCGGCATAAAGGGAAATGGGATCTTCTACTGCAACAGATCCGCGAAGGCTGGTCGGGGCAGGAAGGATTCGAGGGCGAAAAACACCTGGAAGACTTCCACCATCATGAACTGAGCCAGAGCGCCGACGATGACGGACATTTCGATGTGATCGAGACGACGGTCTCGCATCTGTTCCGAGAGCCGAACGAAGTTCTCAACGGCCTGACCTACGGCCGGCTCCTGATGCGGCAGATCCGCAAGCTGGGCTGGTTTACCCCCAAACCGCGCATGATCGTGGAAATCGGCGGGGGCCTCGGCTACGTCGCGCGTGAACTCGGCAAAGAACTCCTGCCGTTCGAAAAACAGGGTATGACCTATGTCTCGCTCGACATCACTGGTCCATTCTTGAAACGGCAAGTCTCCCGCGCCAAGACGGGAGGATGGAATGTCGTCGGCACACAGGCCAATGGCGAAGGACTTCCGTTCACAGACCACTCAATCGATGTGGTCATCGACAACGAAAACATGGCCGACATGACGCCGGTGAAGCTGACGAAACACGAACTCTCATCAGGCCGGGGCGAGACCGCGCAGCACCAAGAGGCTCTGGATTGGATCAGGCGCGCGCGCCTCCCGATCGGGAACAACCTACCCGAAGAAGTCATCTTCAACCTGGGGCCAATCCGATTTGTGGCGGAGCTCTGGCGAGTCTTGAAACCGGGCGGACATGCCTTTCTCTCAGAGTTCGGAATCGACGAAGGCTGGCCCGCGCCGGTAAAATTACCGGGCCATACCGAATATGAAGTGCAATACAGCCATCTGCGGCAAGTTGCGCGCTGGCTCGGCTTTCAGGAACGGTATCTCTCGCTCCCGCAGTTTTTGGGACTCAAACCGGATACGAAAGTCCTCTGCACCGGCGCAGCCTATACGATTCAGCGCTTCTGTCAGGCCATCAACAAGCCGTTTATCATCCGCGCCTACACGGAACCGGAACTCAAACAAACCCTCGGCGACATGCTCCCCAAGCTCCAGGGTACGCATTACCACGACGTAGCCGACCCTGCCTGGTTCGGCCTCCTCGACTTCAAAGTGCTGTTACTGGAAAAACCAGGCGGCGCGCCGAAAGCCCAGTTCACGGAACAAAAAGGCTATCGGTGGTATTCGCAGAAGTGAGAGGCTGAGTGAAAATAAAAGAAGTGTAGCGTTTCGCATCGGCGATATCCGCCCGAAGTGCTTCCGTCGCATCGTCAGTGTGCCGCTTGATCTCAGCGATGTCTGTCCGAAGGGCTTCGGTCGCAGCTCCGACAATCTGTTGAATTTTGGCCAGTGATTCCTGGTCCATAACCCCTCTCCTTGAAAATCTTGCAAATGTTGCCGAAATCGCCTGATTTTATGGTGAACCCTTCATCACGTGGCGATCGTTGATCCTGAGCCAAATATGTGCGTCTGATTTTTCGCGATTCCTAATGTCGGACAGGCTCCTCGCCAGATCGATCAGCACGCCCTCCCGCAATCCCAGATCGCTCACCAGCACCTGGGACATCCCCAGCGTCTCCATGATCGTCCGGATGATGATGGCGCCGGCAGCGATGACTTCTTCACGGTTCTGTTCCAGGCCCGGGAGACCGATACGATCGGCCTTCTTGCGGCTCAACAGGGTCTGTTCGAGTTCCTGAACCGTCGTAAGGGCCAGCCGGTAGTTATGGATGCGGGCCGGTTCATAGGCGGGGAGTTTCTGCGCCATGGCGGCAAGCGCGGTGATCGTGCCGGCCGTACCGACAAAAGTCGCCGTTTCATAGTGTGTCATCTCTGCGACGGCGGTGTGGGTCTCGCGTCGTACCCACTCCCGTGCCTGCTCGATTTCTTCCGCCGTCGGCGGGTCATGTGTCAGTACCCTCTCGCACAGACGCACCACACCAATATCGATGGAGCGGACGATAGGCACGTGACCCGGCCAGTCCAGAATGAACTCGGTGCTGCCGCCGCCGATGTCCAACGCGATCATAGCTGTCACTCCGACAGGCAAACCAGAGCGAATGCCGAGTAGGGTCCGCCGGGCTTCTTCCTCGCCCGTGATGACTTCGACCTCGAATCCTGTCTCTTGTTTCACTCGGCGGAGAAATTCATCGCGATTGGCCGCATCCCGGACGGCACTGGTCGCTACGGCCGTAGCAGCATCGACCTGATGACTGTCGATGAGGCCCCGCCATTCCCGCAGACACGCGATCACCCGATCCATGGCAGCAGCGCCGAGCCGCTTGGTCTGATCGACGCCCTCTCCCAGCCGGAGAATGCGCCGCTCGGATCGGAATGCTTTGAGAGGTGCCTGTGGAGAAAGATCAGCGATGAGGAGCCGGCAGGTCAGAGTCCCAATATCGATTCCGGCTAATCGACGCGCGCGGGCAGGCGGAGCGGTCATTGCTCGTTCCGAATCTCGTCCATCTCGGCTTCCAGTTTCTTGCGCGACTCCTTAAGCGCCTGCACTTCTCCAACAAGCCGGCCGATTTCTGCATCGTGGACGATGTGCTCCGCTGTCTCGCCGCGCTCTTTCATATCGACGGCCCGCTCACCGATATCCTTGTAGAGATCGGAGAGCTGCTGGTCCAACTTACGGGCTTCCAGCCGCATCCGGAGCAGT
>SXPO01000101.1 GCA_005793285.1 Nitrospiraceae bacterium | reverse complement strand
CCCGAACTATTCGCGCATCTCGGAACAGGAACCGCCCCCGGCCAGACCGCAGCCTTTCTGGCGGCACTGGCTATTTCCGGTTGGGCGTTCATCGGCTTTGATGCCTGCTCGACCATCGCCGAAGAAACTCGTGAGCCCAAGTGGATGGTGCCTCGCGCGATCTTTTTATCCCTCTGCATGGTGGGAAGCGTGGTGCTCTTCAACTCGGCCGCGCTCACGCTGAGCTTCAACCGTGACACCTTGCGTCAGACGAGCGCCGCGTCAGATCCCGTCACACCCGTGATCGTCGACAATGTGGGGGCCTGGGCAGAAACCCCTTTTCTGGCGATCGTCATGATCGCGTTCCTGGCTTGCGGGTCGTCTATGGTGCAGTACACGTCCAGGATCGTGTTTTCCATGGCTCGCGAAGGCAGCATGCCAGCCGTCCTCAGCCGGGTCACCGCTGCCGGAGCGCCACACAATGCCGTGCTGTTCACGGTGCTGCTGGCCACGCTCGGATTGCTCTTCGGGCTCAACGATGAAGCGGTCGCTACGGTCTTGGCGTTCGGAACTGGCGGGTTGTACGCCATGTTTGCCATGACTACCGGGGTCGGACTCTATACCCGTCTCACAGGCCGCTGGGATCCGTCATTGGGTGAATTGAAGCTGGGCGCCTGGGGATTACTCATCAATGCGGCAGCGTTTCTCTGGTCCCTGTTTGAATTCGTCAATATTGCCTGGCCGCGCCCCTACGCAACCTCACCCAATGCCCCCTGGTGGCAGTTGTGGGCCGTACCATTGGTCCTCGGCAGTATCCTGGGGATGACCACGCTGTATGTACTCTTCGGCAAAGGCCGGAGAACTGCATGGCCGGAATCAGCGTTGCGATAACAGCACGCCCGCTTAGCCTTGCGCCTCTGATGGCAATCCTCTTGACCGCTTGAGAGCCATCCTGTACATTTTGTACAATTCGTACATTGAGTACATCGCTGGCGCTTTCGAAGGAGAAACCCATGGCACATCTTCCCGCGAGTAAAGCACGGCAAGGCTTTGCAGATACGATCAATCGTGCAGCCTATGGGAAAGAACGCGTCGTCGTGCGTCGTCGAGGGAAGGACATCGCTGCGGTGGTACCGATCGACGACTTGCGCCTCCTGGAGGAATTGGAAGATCGGATCGATCTGGCCGATGCGAGGGCCGCTCTCACCGAAACGAGAAAGAAGGGCGCGAAGCCGCTCGATGCGATTCTCAAGGATCTCGGCTTCTAGACTTCCATGGCCTATTCGATCCTTCTCGCCCCGCCTGCGGAACGCCAACTCAAAGCGCTCCCCGAAGCCACACAGAAACGAATCGTCACGCGCCTGAAAACCCTACAACACAATCCTCGTCCCCAGGGCGTAAAGAAACTCGCCGGCGAAGATGACCTCTACCGTATCCGGGAAGGCCACTACCGAATCATCTATACGATTCGAGACAAAGCACTGGTCCTACTTGTCGTGAAGATCGGCGACCGGAAAGAGGTCTACCGCTGAATCCAAGAGTGCGTTATAGGAGCTGGAAATCGTTTTCAAAGTAGCGTTTCCGATGCGTGGCGCACAGCGCTCATAGCCACGTATTGAATATTTATCTACGGTGTAGCCTTTCCCGGAACAGATACCCCATGAAAGACAAGAAACGCCTTCCTACCGACGGTGGGCCGGTCAAATGGGCCAGTCCATTCGCCGCGCTGAAGCAAGCGCCACTGCCGGCAACTGTGCCCACACAGCCTGTTTGTGACCAGACTGCTCCCGTATCCGTAGCGCCCAAGAAGAATCGAGGGCGCGTGGATATCCTTCGCCAGACAGCGCATCGCGGTGGAAAGACCGTCACGGTGGTCACAGGATTTATCGGGATCGGCCAGGCAGAGAAAGAGCTCCTTGCCAAGCAGATGCAGAAGGTCTGCGGAGCAGGAGGAACCGTTAAAGAGGGACGGATCGAGATCCAAGGAGATCAGCGGGACGCGGTCGCCCGCATTCTCACCGAGGCCGGGTTCCGCCCGGTCTTCGCCGGAGGTTGATCGTTACCGCTTTCTTCGGTTCGGCAGATGTCCTGACCGCACTTGACAGGCCAAAACATCGCAGATCACGCGCGTGGAAATCAGGCTGGTAATCTCAGCTGCATCGTAGGGCGGCGAGCACTCCACGATTTCCATGCCGGCCAACGGCTTTGCGTCGGCGATAATCTGGATAAACTTCAACACCTCGCGCGGCAGAAATCCACCCGGCTCTGGCCAGCCGGTTCCCGGCACGAAGGCCGCGTCCAAACAATCCACATCGAAGCTCAACCACACCGCGTCAACACCGTCCCAGGCTACTTCCAACGCGCGCTTCGCGGCGTTTTCAATGCCCATCTCCACACAATCAGTGACAGTCATAATGGTGGTTTGACGCTCGCGCCCGGACGTCACGCCAGGCCGGGGGGCCTGCCAGCCGCCGATGCCGATCTGCACGAGATTTTTTGCCGGCACGTTGGGAATGTTCGTCGCATGGAACCACGGAGTGGTGTGCATCCGTTCGTCAAGATCAGTATCTTGCGTATCCACATGCCGGTCAAAGTGGATAATGCCAAGCTTGCCGCCGTTGAGATTCTCCGCAACCCCTCGCACGGTCGCAAAGCCGAGAGAATGGTCGCCGCCGAGCACCACGGGGAATGCCCCGCTGGCATACACATGCGACACGCCCTTGCTGACTTGATCGAACGTCTTTTCGATATTGCCTGGAATCGTGAACACGTCGCCGAGATCGCACATCCCGATCGATTCCCGCAAATCTACGCCCAGCTCAAAACTGTAGGTTCCATACAAGGCTGAAATCTTACGGATCCCCTGAGGACCGAAGCGGGTGCCGGATCGATAGGTCGTACCGCCGTCGAACGGCGCACCGAGAATGGCGACATCATACTGGCCACACTTGCGGACATCTTCCACATATGGAGCCTTCGTAAAGGTATTGATCCCGGCGAAGTGGGGCAGCTCTCCACGACTAAATGTGGGAATCCGTCGATCTTTGATGGAATCGGCGCCGGGCAAGCCCAATTCCAGTCCACGGGCGACTTCTTCCTCATACTTCGTCGTCGGCAGCAGGGCCTCCGCTTCGACCGCGTATTTTGCCTCAGGGCCATAGTTGTCGTGCAGCGGAACCTCACCTTTATATTCCCGCTTCTTGGCCATTGGGCCCCCCTTTTTTCAAAAACAACGGCCTTCGATCCTCAGATCGAAGGCCGTCTGTTGTCCGCCGTCCGTCTCGGCCTCAGCCTCAACCTGAGCCGTTCCGCACTAGCCGCCGAGCGTATCGAGGGTTTCCTTGAGGCTCTTGCGAATGCAGGTGAAGATCGGCGTGTCCCGTAAGGTATAGCGCGAGCCTTCGGTCTCCCGCAGTGCCATGACTAAGTCTAGAAAATCCTCCGGCTTGTCGCTCTCGAATGCCACCACCCATTCCTGATCGTCCAACCCGAATGAATAGGTCGTGTTCAATTTAACCGAGGGAAACCGGTGTCCGACTTCGATATGTTCGTCCATCATCCCCTGCCGGGCCGCTTTGGTCAGCAAAAACCACTCCCGGGTCTTCAGGAACGGGTACACAAAGATGTATTTCCCCTTCCCGGGTACCACGGTGAGCCGCTTGCTCTCCTGGCCCTCATGGGTATGGTGATCCACGTACACGGACCGCTTGGTCATGGCCAGATAGGAATAGGGGGTGGTGAGATATTGCCCCAGCCCAGAGGCCAGCATTTTGGCGGTCATGTCCTGAAACAGATCCAGCTCGTAGCTGATGCGCCAGAGCATGAGGTCGCAATCGCCCCGGATGCCGACGGCCGAATAGGGCACGACCAGAACTTTGCCCGTATATTCTTCCACGGCCCGCAGGAATTCCTGCTTGCCTTGGGTGCGCTCCGCTTCCGGCAGCCGCCGCCAGGCCGGGTCCACCTTGTAAAACGCAAAATTGACAAATTG
>SXPO01000100.1 GCA_005793285.1 Nitrospiraceae bacterium | reverse complement strand
TACAAGGCCTGGACCTTCAACGGACAAATGCCAGGGCCCGTTGTCCGCGTGACCGAAGGCGACACCGTCAACTTCACACTGGACAATCCGAAGACGAACTTCTTCGGGCATTCCATGGACTTTCATGCCGCAGAAATCGACTTCTTAAAGAACTATCGTGAGATCAAGCCGGGCCAAACCATCCAGTACACCTTTGTGGCCAAGAAGCCGGGGGTGTTCTTCTATCACTGCGGCGCGCCGCCGATGATTCAGCACATTGCTCGCGGCATGTTCGGCGCCATCATCGTGGACCCGAAGGATGCGAAAGTGTGGCCGAAGGCCGATCGGGAATTCCTGTTGGTGCAATCGGAGTTCTGGAAGAATCCTGATGACGTCCAAGCCATGTTCGATCGCAAGTTCGACAACGTGATCTTCAACGGCGGTATCTGGAAGTACCACCCCTTCTTCATCGGAGCGGCTCCGTTAGAAGCCAAGCCGAACGAGCGGGTACGGCTCTACTTCGTGAACGCCGGCCCGAACGAATTCTCTTCATTGCATCCCATCGGCGAAATCTGGGACGCAGTCTATGAGAGCGGCAATCCGGCCAACAAGTGGGTCGGCGTCCAGACCTATGTCGTCGGACCTGGCAGCGCCGCCACATTTGACTTGGTGTCCGAATCAACCGGTGTGTATCCGATCGTGACCCATTCGCTGACCGCGGCGCTCCGGGGCGCCATTGCGGCCTTGACGATCACCCCTGTGGCAAAGGATGCCCCCTTGATGCCGTTGACGCCATGGAATCCGTAGGCAACGGTTGCAGAGTGCAGTGAACAAGACAGAAGCAGTTCCACTACTTTAACCAATGAAGAGGAGACGGACAATGACTCGTACTTCAACAATACTGGCGGCCGCACTGTTTGCGACCGTCGTCAGCGCGCCTGTACTCAGCATGGCTGCGGACACCAAGCCCTCGCTCTATGAACGGCTCGGAGGGACCGGTCCCATCACCGCCGTCGTGGGAAAATTCGTCGCCAACGTCGCAGCCGATAAGCGGATCAATGGATACTTCGCGAAGGCCGACATCCCCAACCTCAAGCGGCAGCTGGTCGATCAGGTGTGCATGGCCAGCGGCGGTCCTTGCACCTACACGGGCAAAGACATGAAGACCACGCACAAAGGAATGAAGATCACGTCAGCGGCGTTCACCGCCTTGGTTGAGGATCTCGTGGCAGCGCTCGATACGTTCAACGTACCGGAGCAAGAAAAGGGTGAATTGCTCAGCGTCTTGGGACCAATGAGCAAAGATATCGTCGAAGCTCCGTAGGATCGCGACATGCGTGGCTGGCCTCTGCAGACCAGCCACGCCGATCCGCAGAGCGATTCGCATTGCTAGAGCAACGTACGAGGGCGGCAGACAACAGTCTGCCGCCCTTTTCTATAACGCAGCACACAAGGATTGTGTCTGGCATGGTGACGCAGTTACAACAAGGGACCCTGGCGATAATTCTGACCATGGCCCTTGGAAGCGCAGGCATACTCCAGGCCGAGCCGCGCGCCAATGAACGCATCGCCTTGGCCCTTTCTGGGCAACATTGCTCAGCGCACCATCAGGCCATTGCCAAGACGCTGTCCCAAGTCCCCGGAGTCACACGCATTGATATGACCCTCATCGAGGGCCACGTCTTGATCGACCGGATTCAGGATCAGCGAACCGCAGAGGACTTCCGGACTATCGTCAACGGCATCCTTCCATCAGAGGCCCAATGCCGCGCCGAGATCATGGAATCCTGTATCTCGGCAGATCCACTGCCGCCGAACCAGGCCCATTAGCTCGGATTCGGCGAGACAAATACCAAGACCCGGAGCCGTTCTCCCGTATGGTTCTTCACCCCATGCTCTTCGCCTGCAGGGGCCACTGTCGCCTGTCCTGCCCCTAACACCTGCTTCTCCGATCCAACCTGAAATATCCCTTGCCCTTCAAGAACCAGATAGACTTTGTCCTGGTCGCCATGGACATGCCCCTGTTGTTCCTGTCCCGGCTCGAAACAATAGACGTCGCAGAAAAATCGCTCCGTCTGAAACATATTGTTCTTCTTCATCTTCTCACTGCTAAATCGCTGACAATCCACAAGATTCATCACCTTCATTGCCACACACCTTTCTTCTATGCGCTTGGCCTTGCATGGGGGTTGAGTCATCATTCTTTCGCCTCTGCGCCAATCTACAGATCCACGCAGAAAGCGCCTTTCTCTGCGGACTGTTACATGGAATCGGAACACCCGTTGTCCTCCGCACGGCAGTGACGGTTGCGCGTGCGCAACAGATCCAGGCCGACATGCCGATGTTCCATATCGTGATCAACGGCTATCATTCGCCTGTTGGATGCCTCATCGCCGAGAAGTGGAGCCTCCCCAAACAAGTCGTTGAGGTCATTCCGTAATCGAATCCTTTATCGACAACATCTTCAACTTTCCCGCCTATGCCGAGACCTATCGCATCGCCGCCTTGGACATCCTTGGACAAGCGGCCACACGCAAGACCGCTGAAGCCGTATAACCGTCCCGCCATAGACCACCCCAAGGGATGGGCCATCCGTACACCGCATATTGCACGTAGTCGGTGAGATGCTGCGAGACCTGCGTATCGGAATCAAAGATCTTGAAGTTCGAACAACTTGGGAAAGTCGGTGAGATTGCGGCAGCCATCCTTCGTCACTAAGACCATGTCTTCGATTCTCACCGCTCCTAAACCCGGGTAATAGAGCCCCGGTTCAACCGTGACCACATGGCCTTCTTGCAGAAGAGAACCGGTTCGACTGATGCGCGGCGCTTCATGAATATCCAACCCCACACCATGGCCGGTTCCATGAAAATACCCTTGCATGCGCCCATTCACCACGCCGGTCATGTACCCCGCCTTCTCAAATCGCGCGCAGATGCCTTGATGAATCTTCATCCCCTCGGCTCCGTCTTTGACCTTCTCGATCGCTTCTTCTTGGGCATCCTTGACAGTTTGGTACAGCCGCTTCAGGTCTGAAGTCGGTGCCCCCCGAACGACCGTGCGGGACATATCGGCAAAATACCGGCTGGTGGCCGACCGAGGAAACACATCGAAAATGATGCTGCGCCCTGCAGGCAACGGGCCACTGCCTTCATTGTGGGGATCGCAAGCCTGTTCCCCCCCGGCCACGATCGTGTGCTGCGCGACACAGTCTCGCTCCATCAACTTCACGTTGATCAGCTTCTTAATCCGCTCGGACGTCAACAGCTCCCCGTCGAGATGGAGCCATCCCCCTTCGATCGTCGCCCGTCGGACAGTCTCAAACGCCGCCGCGACGGCTTCTTCCGTGGCTCGTTGCGCCGCTTCGATATGGCGTACTTCATCGGCGGTTTTCACCACCCGTTGTTCATAAAACGGATCCCGCTTGGGTTTCAGGCTATAGCCGAGTTCCTGGAGCCTGGTGGCATGAATGAATGGGAAATTCGCCGGCACCAAAAGCCGGCGAATTTTGAATTCCTTCAACACCACATGCACAATATCGACTGTCGTCGGGTCCTTGATACCCTGCGTTTTGGCTTTCTGTTCGAGCTCTGAATAAGACAATACGCGGTCGACCGAGGCCTGAGCCCTGGCGCGATCCATTTCAAGGTCGCTCATCACCAGCAAGCGTTCCCCCTTAATCTCCATATAGATGAAGGAGTCCGGCGCGATAAATTTTGTGGCGTAATAGAGGTTCGAATCCAGTTCGCTCGCAGCAATAAAGAGCGTCGCAATTTCTGGTTGAGAAACGGCAGCGCGTTTCATGAATGAAAGAACGGATGGTGAGGGGTGAGCACGTAGCCTGATACCAGCCTGTGCGTCTGATTCTTCAGCATCGTGAAGCGGATGCTAGCATGGGGGCGGGAGTCGGTCAAGAATAAGGCTCCGTCAAGGAGTTGGGGGAGCTGATTCAGACGGCAGTCCCGCATCCGGCGCAGGAGTTTTGCCCTCTTCATCCGACGTCACCAGATCGATCGGGAGTGTCAGCGTATTCGTCAACACATCGACGGCAAGCTGGGCCAGCCCGGACAGACCCGATGCAAAGGACTTCACCGGCATGTAGGTGACATCTGGTTCTTCGACCGCTCCCTTGACGGAAAATATCGCCGTCGCCAATCCTTTCCGTTCACCGGCAAGAATCCGGCCGAAGAGAGGAATGGTCTTGATGAATTGCGAGTAGGACCCAAATGGGCTCACCGCCATGACGAGATCCAGCTGATCGGTCGGCAAATCGTACTGGCCCGCCGCCGTGAGCTTCAGAATCGGACTGTCCATAACCATGTTTTCTGTCTGAAACACGCCGTTCTGGATCAGAATCGTCCCGGAAATTTTGTTGTACGGCAGCCCCTCCTTTTCAAGGTCCATTTTTCCCTGCAAGACGACCGGAAGGTTCAAGAGCCCAATGACTTTCCATATCGCCCGCTCGCTTGATTTGAGAATGTGCCCTTTTTCCAATAACACCTCGGCCTTCCCGTTGAGCGACGGATAGACCCCATGGGGATTGCGGCCATGCCCCCGCATAGAACCACTCAGCCGCATGTCCCCCGTCATGCCATTGACATGGCTATCCGTAAATCGCAACAGATCGTTGACCGGCACACCGGTGGCACGGAACGAAACTTCCATGTCCAGCGGCGTCTTTCTGGACAGTTGGGCCACGAGCCGCCCGGCAACTTGTCCGTGAGCCGATTCGCCGGAAATACGATCGATATCCATCACCCGGTCTTGAATATTCACACGCGCCGACAACTCGCCGAATTTCATGTGCTTGTAATGACCGCGTGCGATTGCCACGGACATCGTTACCCGGCTCGTCGCCGCCAAGTCCTCAAGAAATTCCCGCACGACCGACTGGTCCCCCTTGGGAATCAACAGATTCAGATCCAGCTGATTCGACTCGATCTTGCCGGTGATCACCGGCTTCGCCGTCCAGTTTTTAACCGTGGCCTCCAAGGCCACATCGCTGTCATGAATCTTGAACGACAATCGTTTGATCTCGGCGCCGTTGCGCACCAGCTTCACACGGGCATAGAGATCCTGAATAGGGCCGTCGGCGCCTCCGGCCATCAAGCCGTTTGTCAGCGCCATCCACCCGGTAATCCGCCAGGCTTGCCAATCCTTGCCCTTCCCCTTCACGTCAAGAGAGACTTCGATGTTCCCGGCCTCAAAACCACTTTTTGAAATCCACTCCGGCACTCGAGACAAAGACAAGGCCCCGGTCGCCACTGAGGCATCGATACTGAATGGATCGCCGAACCGCATACTGCCCTTGGCCGGAATCCGGATCGACGGCAGAATCAGCTCCACACGGTTCACAGTCAGGGCGTCGGCCTTGGTCACGTCGCCCTCGAATGCGATGGTTGCCGGCGCGCCGACGGGCTTTTCGCCTAAGACCGGCAGAATGAACATCGTCTCATCGAACACCACAGTACCGCGGAGGTGAGGCGCCGTCGTTGAACCGGACAGTGTAACGGCCGCTCCGATAATGCCCTCAAATGAACCAGGCGACGCGGCGCCTCCAGACAGCAGACTCACCACATGTGCGGCATCCCCTCGCGCATGAACAGACAGATCTTGAAATACACTCACGTCTCCGCCGGTAATCGTCCCGTAAACCTGCACCGCGACATCTCCGAGGTGACCGGTCACCTCCTCGATCCTGGTCGATCCCTCGGCCAAAATGAATCGCCCTTGCAGCCCCGTCAGCCGCTCCGGCAGCGCCGAATGAGTCAGACTCACAGATTGAACCGTAATCTCTCCTCCGGCAAAGGTAATGCCTCCCGGCTGGGTCAACGCGCCGACGAGGCGGAAGGTCGGCTGGGCCGTGCCCTCCACATCCCGCACTCCGGCCATCACCTGCGTCAATCGTTCAACCTTCATCGTCTGGGCCAGAAAGTCCACCAGATGCGATGCCGTCATCTCGCCCGTCACTTCCAGTTCAAGCCATGGACCTGCCTCAAGAAACGAGACGACCGCCTTTCCATCCGTCAGCCGAATCGTGCCATAGCGCCCCGTCACACCAGTGATGCGCATGCGT
>SXPO01000013.1 GCA_005793285.1 Nitrospiraceae bacterium | reverse complement strand
GGAGAGGTGAATGGGGAGGCGAGAAAGACCCGAATGGAGTGGCCGGGCCGTCCTTCTTGCTCGCTGAACGCGCACGATGAGGGGGCTGGAGGCTGATGATCTTCTGTGCTCGCACAACGCGCGGCCTCGGAAGGCCCTCGTTGGACGCGCGCAGTGGAAGATTAATCAGCCCCCATCCCTGAAGAGCTAACGAGCGAGCTTGGAAGTGGCATTGATTGATAGGTGAAGGTGCTCGTTTAATGCGCGCAGTGAAGGGCGGTCTGGCTGCTCCCTATTGAGGGAAGGGGGAAGGTTAGTGACGCAAGGCTCAACACGGGAGGAGGCTCTGTGAGGGGAGCAAGGTGGGCGCGCGGCTTTTTCCCCTGATTCTTAATGAATGCAAACAACAAGGGCTGGAGTCGTTGTTTTGTGGCCTGAGGCCAAACCGTTTCCCGGAATCCCCGCGAATTGAGCCTGCCGGGATGTTACTGCTCGATCCTCCCCTCACATATCATGGATTGTCTTTACAGGCTGCAGGGATGGGCGTCAGGACGTAGGACTGGATGATGGAGGCTTGGGTTCCCATCTTGGTGCGTCGGTAGGCGCGTTGAAGGGGAATGACCGAGAAATCAAACAGGAACAGGGTGCGGAGCTTTTCGAGCACCTGGGGCATCCCTTGGACGAGGAAGTACTGATCACTCTCCAGCTGAGGCTGTGAGGAAAAGAGCTCAACGGAGAAATAAACCTTGCCCTGGTCTTTGTTCACCACACGGTAGATCTCAGACAGATGCGCGTCCATCAATAGCTCGAAGAGTTTCGTGCGCAGCGTTTCCATCAGCGGAATGAGCGCTGTGTCGTGCAGCAATGCGTCTGCCCCATAGCGGCGAGCCAACAGTTTTGAGAAGAAGCCGTAGGGTTCGTACTCGAACTGAGAGACGACCATCGATGACGTGACGAGGTCGATGCTGCCGGTCGGGAGGGGGAGCTCTTCGTGAATGTCGGCGCAGTCGTGGCAGATGTCGATTGCCTTCTGGAAACATTGGACTGCGGTGTCACAGGTCAGGGCGGCGGCGGTCATGCGTTGCGCAAACTGGCCGGCCCGTCCCTGCGTGACTTCGGCGGTTAGAAACAGAGGCAACGAGCCCGCCTGGTATCCTGCGCAGAGGCAAGAGGGGTTGTCGCTCAGGCGGAAATTGTCGCAGACCCCACCGCGGCGGGAGTGGGATTTCGCGAATCCTTGGCAGACTTGCTCCGGGCAGGTCTCCACGTCGCACACCAGGCACGCATATTTGTTGCCCTCGCGCCGGATGAGGTCGCGTTGAAACCCGAGTTCGGTAATTCGAGGAATCCAATCGATGAGCGCGACGCGACTGCCGCCGCGCAGAAATATGTCAATTGGTATGTCGGTGAGACAGCCGGCGCCCATGCAGGCAATCGTCTTGGGTTTGAAGGCGCGATAGCATTTGATTAGATTGTCCTGCTGGTCACGAAAGGCAGCGTCGCATTGGGTCCGACGGTCCTCCACGGCCTGTGGATCGATCGGCACGCTGAGGTACTGCGACCACTCGGAGAGTTCTGCAACCATCAAGGCTCCTTCCAGAGGGACGATGGCTGAGGTGTCTAAGCAATTGGACAGTGAATTACGTCACAAGGGTTATTTTGTCAATGATGCCTAGTGGAATGCCTAGTTGGCTATATGCAGGTGCGGACTAGAGCTGAAATCTCCATACGCTAGAGCCGGTTGGGCTGTCGGATGATTTCGTTCTGCGGCCTGTGAGCGTGCGGGGGGTCGTTTTGTCAAATCACTGCGAGTTGATCATGCCGCTCCTGTCCTGCTTGTTGTGGCGCTGCTGAGGGGTTGACAGATGTCACGCATGGCGTTACATTCTCCGTGTGATCAAGACCTTTGCCGATAGACGGACAAGGGAACTGTACGAGACCTGTAGGTCGAAGCGTTTTCCTCCTGGAATCTGGGAGCGGGCGGTACGGAAGCTGGAGTATCTTGATCTTGCGATAAGCGTGACGGACTTGAAGGTGCCTCCGAGTAATCGGTTGCACCGATTGGATCGAGACCGGGCTGGACAGTATTCGATTTCTGTCAATGACCAATGGCGAGTGTGTTTTCGATTTGAAGATGGCGATGCGTACGACGTTGAGTTGACGGATTATCATTGATGCGAGGTGGACGATGAGCGTTCCCAATAAGCGAATGCGCAAGGTCAGACCCGCTCATCCTGGCGTGATGCTGCGAGAGGATTTCTTGCCGGAGTATGGCTTGACCGTGTCCGGCTTTGCCAAGTCCATTCGGGTGTCTCGGCAAACGGTGAATGAGTTATTGCGGGAGCGGCGTGCGATCAGTCCCGAGATGGCGTTGCGGCTCCCTCGTTTATTCGGTAACAGCCCGGAATTCTGGTTGAATGCCCAACGCGCGGTAGATCTATGGGAGGCTGCGCGAAACATCAAGGGGACGATCCATCACATTTCTCCGCTAACCGCCGCCTAGCTTTAGTTCTAGCCTGTCAGCGACGAGTTCCGCCATTCTGCCTCCGTCCAATCTGTGTTATTCTCCTGCTCTCAATCCAGATGGCTGGATGAACGTATATCGCTACCGCTCACGATGAAATGGGGATATAGCATGAGCCAGGCTACGGAACTGTTTACGCCGATACAGGTGGGGCCTTATGAGCTGCGCAATCGGATCGTGATGGCGCCATTGACGCGCAATCGCGCGGGGCGGGAGCAGGTGCCGCAACCGATAAACGTGTGCTATTACCGGCAACGGGCCTCGGCGGGACTTATCATCAGCGAGGCGACGCAAGTCTGTCCGGAAGGGGTCGGCTATCCGAATACGCCCGGCATCCATTCCGCTGAACAAGTAAAGGGCTGGCGTGCGATCACCGAGGCGGTGCATCAAGAGGGAGGGCGCATCTTCTTGCAGCTTTGGCATGCGGGGCGCATCTCGCATCCTTCGTTGCAGCCTGGCGGGGTTCTTCCTGTCGCCCCCTCCGCGATCAAGCCGGAGGGCGATGCGATCACCTATGAGGGGCTCAAGCCGTTCGTGACGCCCAGAGCGCTCGATCTCGCGGAGCTCCAGGGGATTGTGGCCCAGTATCGTCTGGGCGCGCAGCATGCGCTCGAGGCGGGATTCGACGGGGTCGAGGTCCATTCCGCCAATGGCTATCTCCTCGATCAGTTCTTGCGCGACGGGTCGAACCATCGCACCGATGCCTATGGTGGATCGATTGAAAACCGCGCGCGCTTGCTGTTCGACGTGGTCGAGGCCGTCACGCAGGTCTGGGGCGTGAATCGGGTCGGAGTCAGGATTTCGCCGGTCAACCCCTTTAACAGCATGCAAGATTCCGAGCCCGATAAGACGTTTGGCTATGTGGCCAAAAAGCTCGGCGCACTCAATCTGGCCTATCTGCATGTGGTGGAGATGGATCAGTCCGGGGTCACGACCGGGCAATCGATCGATTTTCGTCGTTTGCGCGATCTCTTTGGCGGCATCTACATGGTCTGTGGCTGCTATACCTTCGAGCGAGCGACGGCGGCTCTTGCCAAGGGCGAGGCCGATCTCATTGCCTTCGGCCGGCTCTTCATCGCCAATCCTGATTTGCCGGAACGGTTTGCCAAAGGCGCTCCCTTGAACGTCCCTCAGGCCGAGACCTTTTACGGTGGGACTGAGAAGGGCTATACCGACTATCCGAGCTTGGCAGGAGACTGAAAAATTCTGCCAGCACTTCATCATTCACAGTTCAGTATTGTTCG
>SXPO01000099.1 GCA_005793285.1 Nitrospiraceae bacterium | reverse complement strand
CTCGACGTCGGCCAGTTTTTTCACGTCCGTGGCGCTCATCGCCGTCGTCGGAGAGGACTTCCCGCAGCAGCATATCGCGTTTTTGAAAAGCCGCGGCATCGATGTGACAGGCTTGGAGCAGCGTCCTGGCGCGACCTTCCGCTGGAAAGGCGAGTATACGCATCAGTTGAACGAGGCCCATACGCTGGACACCAAACTCAATGTCTTTGAAACCTTTCGGCCTAAAATTCCTGACGCCTACCGGTCTCCGGACGTGTTGTTTCTGGGGAATATCGATCCTGAACTTCAACTCGATGTGCTTCAGAAAGTCGAACGTCCGTCGCTGGTCGCCTGCGATACGATGAATTTCTGGATCAACGGCAAGCGCGAGGCGCTCTGGAAGGTGCTCGAGCAGGTTGATGTGCTGATCATCAACGACGGCGAGGCGCGCGCCCTGGGGCAAGATTCAAACTTGGTCAAAGTCGCGAAGCAGGTGTTGTCCCGCGGGCCCAAGCATCTCATCATCAAGCGCGGCGAATACGGAGCACTCATGTTCAACGGGAATCACGTGTTCGGCGCGCCGGCCTTCCCGCTTGAGGATGTGCGCGATCCCACAGGCGCCGGCGATACCTTTGCCGGCGGGTTCTTGGGCTATTTAGCGGCGACGGGGAACCGGTCTCTCGACGCGATGAAGCAGGCCATTATCTTCGGAAGCGTCATGGCGTCCTTTACCGTCGAATCCTTTAGTCTTGACCGATTGCGAATCCTGGATTACAAAGAGGTTCACGCTCGGTTCCAGGCGTTCAAACGGCTGACGCATTTCGAGGATATTCAGTGACAGCGATGACGCGGGTACAAGGGGCGAGTCTTGCGTGTGCCGCGCGCGCGGCAGGGGTGTGCTGCGTGGTGGCTGGTATCGGGGCGGCGAATGTGCTTGTTGGTTATGCGACCAGCGAGGAGATGATCACGAAATCAGAAGGTTATTATCAGGAAGGCGTGGCCAGCCTTTCGGGGGACCGCCAAAAAGCATTCGTCTCATTCCAGAAATCCGTCCAGCTGAATCCCAACAATACGCATTCGCGATATGCCCTCGGACATGTCTATGCGCTGCAGGGGAAATTATCGCGGGCTGAAGAGGAGTTTCGCGCGGCGATCAATATCGATGAGGACTATTCAGAAGCCCATACCTATCTCGGCCAAGTGCTCGCCAACCAGAATCGTTGGGATGAGGCGATCAAGTCCTATCGCAAGGCGGTGACGAATCCGCTCTATCACACGCCGGATCTGGCCCGGTTTCATCTGGGCCGTGCGTTGGCGCACCAGGGCGATCTTCAGGGTTCGATGGAAGCGTTCGAAGATGCCAGCACCGTAAGTCCTGCGAACGTTCCGCCTGCGATGATTCATTTGGAGTTGGGCCGGGTGTACGACAAATTGGGATATACGGAGAGGGCGCGTGACGCGCTGAAAAAGGTGATAACGGTTGATAAGGGCGGGGAATATGCGGCGGCCGCCACGGAATTATTGGCTCGACTGAAGTAGCAGAGGGATTATGGAGTCGGTTGGCGAGTTTTTCAGGCAAGTCCGGGAGACCAAGGGATTGACGGTCGATGAGGTGTCGTCGAAGACACGGATTCGGCTCGACTTCATCCAGGCGCTCGAGGACGGTAATTTTTCCAAACTGCCCGATCAGGTGTTTGCCCGTGGGTTCGTCCGTTCGTACGCGCGTTCGCTTGGATTGGATGAGGAAGATGCGATCCAGCGGTTTGCCAAGTCGGCCGGGACCTTTTATGAAAAGCAGGATGAGCGGGAACGGCTCAAAGTCCGTCAGGCCGCAGAGGAACGCAAGCGCCAGTCCAATCGAAAAGCAGTAGCCGTTGCGATCGGCATTGCCGTGCTGACATTGATTTTCCTCTTGGGGCGGGAACAGCCGACGGTGCTGAAGCGGGCGGAACCGGAACCGGCTTCTCCCAAACAGAGCACTCAGACGGTCAAGGATCTGTCCGTTGCAGCCGCTACGAAGGAGCCTGAACCAGTTGCCGAATCGACGAAGCCAAACGCGACCGTTGCAGCGGCGCCGACTTCAGCACCGGATACTCGCCGGTCTGAGCCCACCCTGCCGCCGATGGCCGCTTCGAAACCGGAGGCGGAAACCGTATCGGCGGTTTCAATTGGGACGGATGGTCCATTGAGTGGGATTTCGCTGGAAGCGCCCGGCGCTATGGCGGATACCAAGCTGGTGTTGGATTTGGAGGCGACCGAATTAAGCTGGGTCGTCGTGCAAATCGACAACGGCAGCCCACAAGAGTCGCTGCTGCGTCCTGGTGAGAAATCACAATGGAAGGGGCAAGACCAGTTTGTCTTGACACTCGGTAATGCCGGCGGGGTCAAGGCTAAATTAAATGGAAAGCCGCAGAAGCCATTCGGCCCCAGTGGAAAAGCCGCGCGGGAAATTCTCCTTAAACGGTAACGCCGTGCATCGTGCCGGGAGTTCGCGTTTCTCTCTTTCTTCCCGATTATCCCTAAGCGTTCTCCGGTAGTCGCGGCGATTCGCCTCGAATCATGAGGCATGGAGGATAGGACTGAGGCGCAAAGGTGTCACGAAAGTGAAGCGGGGGGTGATGCCCTGTTTGTAAGTGATTGGGTTGCCGCAAGTCTTATGCTGTAAATGTTGGCATGATGTTTGATCTTCATCCTGATCAAGTGGAAGGACGGATTGAGAAAGGGCGGAGATGATTTCTTGACAGGAATTAAAAGGCGTTGGTATAGTCCGTCCGTTTTCCCTGATTTGTACGAGACGAGTCATTCAGCCAGCGGCATTATGCCGAAGTCATGTGCGGTGGGTTCAACATAAAGGAGGATCAGTGATGGGGTATTTGTCTAAGTTTGTGGGAGTCAGTGCAGCGCTGATGCTGTTGTCGGTCTCAATCGTCGGAGCGGAAGAAAGAGATCCG
>SXPO01000098.1 GCA_005793285.1 Nitrospiraceae bacterium | reverse complement strand
TGCTGTATCTCTACTACACCGAGATCAAACCGGTCGTGATCTTTGGGCTACGTGATGACTATGCCCATGCGATTCCGTTTCAAAAAGTCCCCGATGGGCTTGCGAGCTTGAAGGCAGAATCTTGTGGGCAATGTCACCGTGAGATCTATGAAGAATGGAAAACCAGCATTCACGCCCATGCGTATGAAGATCCGTTCTTTCAGGCCTATTGGAAGAAGGACAAGAACATCTGGGTATGTCTCAATTGCCATACTCCGCTGGAGAATCAGCAGCCGACATTGATCGGTGCTATCCCTCATGGTCGAGTCGAACGGGCCGAGCAGAAGCCGAATCCGAATTTCGACCCAGAGTATCGGAAGGAATCAGTCACCTGCGCCGCCTGTCACGTGCGGGATGGAGTGATTTTGGGACCGTTCGAGGATTCCATCGCACCGCATCCCACAAAATTCGATCCGAAGTTCCGCTCGACCCAAATGTGCGAACGTTGCCACAATGTCGTGTCTGGTCCGGCCCAGTTCTACAATGTGGGGCCTTGCGGGACCTATGCGGAGTATGAGGGCCAGTACTGGATGAAGGAACGCGGTTTCATCTGTCAGAGTTGCCACATGCCGGAGATCGAACGGCCGGTAGCCGTGGGAGGCCCCATTCGCCGGGGCCGGCAACACCTGTGGCGGGGCGGACATGACCCCAATATGATCAAGCGGGCGGTGGAGATTCAGGTGAAGGCTGATCCGGAGGCTCCTAAACCGGGCGATCGGGTGGGCGTTACGCTGACTCTGGTCAACGCCGGCGCCGGGCATAAGATTCCCACCGGAGATCCTGATCGGTTCTTTACGGTAGAGTTTACGGTGGAGGATGGGCAAGGGAAGGTTCTGGAGCGGCAATCATCTACGATGGGCCGCTGGATTCTCTGGCAGCCGGCGATTGTGGAGCTGTACGAGAACCGGTTGCTGCCATTGGCGAGCCGAGACTATCAATTCACCTATCGACTTCCGTCGGATGCCAAGGGCTTAATTCTGAAAACCAAGGTGCAGTACCACATTCTGACCGATGGGCAGCACGAGATGCTGCAGAACAAGTATGGGCTGACGGGAACCGATCCCTATCGGTTTGTCATTGACGAGCGGGAGTTTCCCCTCTCCGGCGAGTTGGCAGCGGCGTTACGCGCAGAAGGTCGATCAGTGAGTGTCAGTGGCAGTCCAGATCGCGTCAGCTGCAAGGCCGATACAGAGGGGAAATCGTTGCCGGCACATCGAGGCACTGTCAAAGGAATATCATGAATCATCCGTTATTGATTGATACCGATACATTGCAGAACCGATTGGGTCAGCCGGGCTTGGTTGTACTCGATGTGCGCGGTAGGTCGGCGTATGAGTTCGGCGGGCATATCCCCGGCGCCGTGCATACTACCTGGCATGAGTATAGTGATCCGAATGTTGTGCCGAAGGGGTTGTTGAATCCTGATCTCAGCGCGATCGAGCAGACGCTTCGGCGGCTTGGAATCAATCAGGAGAGCGACGTCGTTATCTACTCCAATCCGTTCGATAATTGGGGCGACGAAGGCCGGATGTTCTGGATGCTCGAATATTTCGGTCACAAAAATCTGCGTATTCTGGATGGTGGATGGGTGAAATGGACGGCGGAAAAGCGGCCGTTCGAGCACGGCCTGGCGTCGCCTGCCGCAGGAAACTTCAAGGCGCAGCCGGTAAAGGCGCTGGCGATTGTGAAAGAGGATCTAAAACTGCTCGTGCGAACGCCGCATGAGCAGACGGCGATTGTGGATGCCAGGAGCCTCGAAGAGTATCTGGGAAAAGAAGTCTCCGGCATCCCGCGGCCCGGCCATATTCCGTCGGCAATTCACATGGCCTGGAACGGATTTCTCAACAAGGATGCAACGATTAAGGATCTCGATGTGATCAGAGAGATGCTGGAAGACAAGGGCATCCGGAGCGATCAGGAAGTGATCTGCTACTGCACCGGCGGTGTTCGATCGGCATGGCTGTATGTCATTCTCAAGCTGGCGGGGTATCGTACGATCAGAAATTATCCTGGGTCCTGGTGGGAGTGGAGCCGTGATTTCGCCTGCCCGGTCGAGAAAGATATACACATGCTTCAACGGATTCTCGGATTCGATCAGGCGGCTGGCCATTCGGGGAAGCCTTCTTGACAAGATTTGGAACACTGTGTAATGTGCATGCACGATTGATCCGTTCTGCAGGAGAGTGGCAATCTAACCAGGGAGGAGGCAACCATGGCGACTAAGATGCATCGAATTACGCTGGTAATAGCCGCAGTAGGGGCGCTTGTCGGCATACCAATGCTGAACGGCATGGCGCTCGCCGGCAATAAGCATATCGATGAGGCAGTTGAACATGCCAGGGGCGCTGCGTCGCACGGCAAAGAAGGACATGCCGATGCCTGTGTTCAACATGCTGAAGAAGCGTTCAAGCATGCGCAGGGTGCTGGTGTGAAAAACCCGCATCTGGATGAGGGTGTGAAGCACCTGAAGGAAGCGGTTCAACATGGCAAGGCTGGACACGCCGATGCGTGCAAGGATCACGCTGAAGGTGGTGCCACGCACTTAGCCGAAGTGAAGTAAGCGACAGACCTATACGGTTGAACGTGGCGCGTGTTGATTTAGGGAACGGACAGGGAGCAGCAGCCCTGTCCGTTTTTGTATAAAGAGGGGTGCATCGGTGCGAGTTGGGTTTTATCAATACAATCCATCGTTCGGCGAAGTCGCCACGAATCTTGATGCGGTGACGGCCATGTTGGATCGAGTTGACGCGGATCTCATCGTATTGCCTGAACTGTTTGCGTCGGGGTATCAATTTGTCTCGCAGGACGAGGCCAAACTGCTGGCTGAGCCGGTGCCTGACGGTCCGACTACGCGTCGTTTGATGGAGGTCGCCAAACGGCGCCGGATGCACATTGTCGCCGGGCTTCCGGAACGGGCCGGCTCGACGTGCTATAACTCCGCCGTGGTCGTGGGGCCGACGGGGCTCATCGGCTGCTATCGCAAGACGCATCTCTTTTATGAAGAGACACTCTTCTTCACGCCGGGCGATTCCGGATTTCAGGTGTGGGATATCGGGTCGGCAAAAATCGGGGTGATGATTTGTTTCGATTGGTATTATCCGGAAGCGGCCCGTTCGTTGGCGGTGCAGGGTGCCGACATTATCTGCCATCCGTCCAACCTCGTATTGCCGAACTGTCCGGATTCTATGCCGGTGCGGTGTCTGGAGAATCGAGTGTTTGCCATTACCTGCAATCGCATCGGCAGCGAAGCCCGTGGAGGAAAGGATCGGTTGACCTACATTGGGAACAGTGAGATCGTCACGCCCAAGGGCGTCATCCAGTATCGGGCTTCGCGTGACAGCGAAGATCTTGCCGTACTCGAGATCGATCCAACCGAAGCGCGCAACAAAAGCTTGAACCGCTATAACGACTTACTTCGTGATCGCCGGACATCGCTGTACCGGGCATAGCCGGCATGATTCATGAGCGCCTCTGCTGTCATCATCGATCGGCTATTCTATGTTTCGTCGTTTGGGCTTCACGCTTGCACAAGACCGGCAAGCGCAGTAGGATTTGCGCATGGATCTCACACTCGGTAAAGGTATATTTCTCATTGCCGCGCCCAGCCTCCGCGATCCGAACTTTCGCCAGACCGTGGTGCTGTTGTGCGAACATGGGCCGGAGGGCGCCTTAGGCGTCGTCGTCAACCGTCCCACGGCTATGTCCATTTCAGAAGCGTTGCCGCAGGTGCCGATTATCGAAGGGGCCAGCCATGTCCTCTATGCCGGTGGTCCCGTGCAGACTAACCAGGTGATGTTGCTCTATCACGGGAGGGAGTTTCCTGAGAACGCACATCATGTATTCGACGGAGTTTCTCTGGGCGGTGACATGGGGATGGTGGAACGGATTCTTACTGATGCCGGCAGTCAGGAAGCCTTCCGCGCGTATCTGGGATATTCTGGATGGGGGCCTGGTCAATTGGAAAACGAGATGAAAACCGGTTCCTGGATTTTAATGCCTGCCGATCCCAACTTACTCTTTGGAAAAGATCCGTCCTTGGTCTGGCGTGACCTGGTGCTCACCCTCGGTGATACCTACCGTCCATATGCGGAGATGCCGTTCGATCCGTCCTGCAATTAGCTGATCGCCTCAATCTGCATCCGTCTTTCCACGAGATCTCCGTTGCAGCCTTCTGTGCATGGTGTTAGGCTCATCGCATGTTGCCGTTCGGCAGGAGCCAATCGCGCGCGCATGCCGCATTACGTCTTACGACGATAGCCCTGTTGTCGGCGCTGTTATCCGGCTGTGGCCTCGGCTACACCATCATCAAATCAGAGGCCAAGCTGGATCGGCTGACCGCTCCCATGACCAAAGCGCAGGTACTCGAGAATATCGGATATCCCGATCGCGTGTTGAGGGATGATGGGCGCATGTTGATCTGGGAGTATTCGCTGACGGCGAGAAAACAGTGGGCATACGAGTTGCTGTATTGCCCGCTGTCTGTGGTGATCGGAGGCTGTCTCTTCTATCCCTTTACCAATATCGCGTCCGATCAGCGTGAGTATCCGCAGCATGTCATTCTTATCGACAATGAACTCTGTGCCTGGGGTCCACCGGCCGCCATTATGCAGAGGCGGCGTACCTGCGTCACGGTTGGGGCGCCTGCTTCTCTTGATGGTTCGGCGTCGAGGCCGGAGCCGGTGGTGTCGGGGAGGGGCCCGATCAATCGCGAATCGATCGATCAATATCGGACGATGGCAGTCATGCTCTTCGAAGACCTGGCTGGTATGCCTGGTACCGGGTCCCGTGTGGCGGGCATCGTCACGACGCTCATGCTGGATCTCGATGTGCGGATGGTTGAACGGGCGAAACTGGATGAAGTGCTGCAGGAGCAGGTCATTCAGCTGACTCACGCCGATGATGCGAATGTTCTCAAGGTCGGCAAACTGGTCGGCGCGGAAGCAATTATCGTCGGGGAAGTACAGCAATGGGAACGGCGTCAACAAGAACATAGCCATAGTGTGTCGCTGGCGCTGCGGATGATCGATGTCGAAACGGGCCTGCTGCTTTTCAGCGGACAAGGGCATTTGACCGATCCCACGACCGATAATCCGGAAAGCTCGGCGCGCGTGATCGTTCACCGGATTCTCACTCTGTTCGGATCTCAGACCGGTCTGTTGGGGTCTGGGCGCATCGGGGTCTATTGGGAGTTGCAGGAAGAACGGGGAGACCGATTCTATCTTGTGAGAGAACTGCGAAGCGGCTTGCCGGCTGAGAAGGCCGGTCTGAGAGTCGGCGATCGTGTGATCGGGTGTAACGGGTCTGCGCTGACCGACGCGAAAACAGAGCGCGATGCCAAGAGGATCTGCCAAGTCGAGTCAGGACGGATGTTGCAGCTCGACGTCAGGCGGGAGGAGCAATTCCTCGACGTGCAGGTGATTGCTGAAAAGAGGCCGGGACTGTAGGAGGGACCATCGTGGATCAATCGCCCGGAGTGCCGTCGGGAACCGATGCCTTGTTGCGGAAATTGCATGAGCAGCCGCAGATTCCGTTGACCCACTGGCTCCGGGCTCCGGCGCATGTGCATTACAAGGCCTTTCGCATGGCTGACCCGCCG
>SXPO01000097.1 GCA_005793285.1 Nitrospiraceae bacterium | reverse complement strand
GTCAAGAGCCGCGCCTCGAACTGTTTATGGACGACGTTGTGCGCCTCATCATACTTATCGAGGCCATGGCTCGTGCCGTTGTCGATAAACTCCAAGTAGGAGCGCGCAAAGGTCTCGGAATGGCACGTGGTACAGGTCTTGACCCACGCCTCGTACCGTTGCATACCCCAGTTGTCAAATACAGCCTCGCGAATCCCTGGCACGAAGGGATAATTCGCCCAGCGAACCTTCCGCACCGTATTGTGGGTGAATTTGCCCTGATACTCCATATGGCAGCTCTGGCAGGTCGGGAACTTCTGCCCGCCCTTCACCACCATATCCTTCATCTGTAAATTCCAATTCCACCGGCCCTTCGAGGCCTGGTACCCCAGCCCATGTTGCGAGCCGTTGTAGGCTTCCCAGTTGTTGTGGTCGGCCCCGCTGTGGCAGGTGCCGCAGGCTTCCGGCTTGCGGGAGTCGGCTACTGAGAATTCGTGCCTGGTATGGCAGTTATCGCACTTGTTTTGATTGGTATGGCACATGGAGCAGCCTTCGGCAATCTCGCGCTGCGCCATACCCGCCCAGATATCGGTCTCGACGTTGGCTCTCCAATCCAGCACGTGCGAGGGACGCCCTCTTGGCCACTGGTTCTTCGGCCAGAGGATCGTATCACGCTCAGACTCGCGCTCGGCATATTCCATGAGATGGCAGTTGCCGCAGACATCGGCCGTGGGCATCTTGAGATCCACCCGGTGATCAGCCGACTTTTTCGCGTTGATGTCCACATGGCAATCGATGCAGCCCACTTCCTTCAAGTTCTCTTTGGGCCCGAGTTTGCCCAGCGAGCGCAGATTATTCTCGACTTCTTCCAGCTTGGCCTTCTTATAGAACGTATCGTCGTTCGGGGTCAGCTTGCGAATCTTGTCCAGGTTGGCATGGGTGCTTCTCTTCCACATTGCCACCCACCCCGGCGACTCATCAGTGTGGCATTTCACGCACTGCTCGCGCGAAGCGACTTCCTTCACCGATTGCGGGGGCTTGTAGAAGGTCGCGGGATCGAAGTACTTGGTCATGGCAATCGGCTCCCAATACTGGCCGTACTGCCCCTTCCCCGCTCCTCTACCTGGATCCTTATAGCGAGTGGTCAGCGCCTCATGAAGCTCCTTGGGACTGACTGACCGGTCGATCTTCAGGGCCTCGAAGGTTTCCTTCGGGACGCTCGGGTACTGCGCATGCACGGGTGCGGCCAATAAGAGGCCGCAGACAACCATGGCATACCTCGCAATATGCTTTACGGTCACAGTAATTCTCCTTCCGTTTGATGGGCAGCCTGCCCTGTCCGTCAAAAAATTGCCTACGACAAAATTCATAACGATGATACCGATGCTCTTAAGTTTGTTAATACTAATCTAATTATAGAGTCTTAATGAACGAAGGCGGACTATAGCTAACGTCAATCACCTTGTCAATATGTTTGAGAGAAAAAATCCACGGCAAGCTCCGTGCAAATCACCGATAAATCGAGCGGACAACACGATGTCTATGGACGCTCTCGGTCAATCACGACAGTAATATTTTCCGTCCCTGGCTTAATCGGCTGACTCATACCTTCCAGATCACCACTTCCAGGCATCGCTTGTCCAGATTTTGACAACCGCGCCACGATGACCACGGTATCGATGTCCGACAGCTTTCGAGACGGCATCGGACTTGTCGAGTCATCGAGCCGGAAGGTGAAGGGCAAATCTTTCTTCGATGCCCGCACGATCGACACCGGCATCGGTGGGCCGGCAACATCCTTCGCAAAGACAAACAGTGTATCTGGAAGTGATTTGCCGGCCATACCAGGCCCCAACACCACTTTACCCGTGATCGCGCGCGACGCACCGGCCTTTTTGACCGGAGGATGCTCAGCCGGCATAGCCGATTGCGCCATCGGCGCATTCGCCGCCGCCATCATCGGAGCACCACCCATCCGCTGTTTCGCGTCCCCGATCGCGGCCGCAATTTGCTCGCCATCTTCCGGATCAGAACCCGGAGGCAAGTTCGCGCGCGCCCGTTCCCAATCTTTGACGGCAAGAGAAAAGTCTTTACGATTGTACGCGATCGTGCCCGCCAACATCAGGGCCTTCACATGATTGGGATCTACTTTCAACGCCTTTTGAATCATGGTCTCCGGCTTGCCTTCGAGCTTGCGTCCCTGGTGAATGGCAAGCGCATCGGCATAATCGGCCAGCATGTCCGCATTGTTGGGATTCAGTTTGAACGCCTTATCGAAAGCTGGGACGGCATCGGCATACCGCTCCATGGCCATGTAGGAGCGCGCCAGCATGGTCCAGCCTGTCGCATCATTGGGATTCTGCTCCAGCTTCTTCTTAAGCCGTTCCATCAGCGTATTGAGCCCCTCCATCATTTGGCGCTCGTCGCCGGCACCTCCCTGAGCCGCCATCGGCGACGCCGCCGGGTGCGTCATCGCAGCCGGATTGCCCAATGTCCAGTAGAGCACCCCGCTGGCTGCCGGGATGATCATAACTAACGAGAGTGCGACAAACCGAAGATTGACGAGCCCTCCGGAAGTCGTCGATGATGTTTCGATGGAACCGGTCTCCTCCAACACGCGGCGCTCCAGCTCATGTCGAGCCGTTTGATACTGTTCATCCGTCAGCAGCCCGTTGGTGAGATCCTGCTCCAGCTCTGAAAATTGCTGCCGATACACCGGCAGCGTTTTTTCCTGTTCACTCGTCATCTGCGCCTGGCGCTTCAACAACGGTCTCAGTAGAAGACCGAGGACACAGAGAGTCATGGCCGAAACGATCGTCCAGAATGCAGCGGTCATGAGCGCTTGCCTCCTTCTGCCATGAGTTGTTCGACCTTTCGATGCTCTTCCTCCGATACCGCCACCTCGACGACTTTGTGCGCCCGACGCCGCAACGTAATGACCAGCGCCGTGGCTCCGATCGTCAATAAAACAAACGGCCCCACCCACAGCAGCGTGGTCGTGGCCTTTAACGGCGGACGATACAGCACAAAGTCTCCGTATCGCGACACAAGAAACTCGATGATCTCTTTGTCGCTCATATTCTTGGCGATCATCTCCCGAACTTCTCGACGGAGGTCCTCCGCCAGCGGAGCGTTGGAATCGGCCAGGGTTTGATTTTGACAGACCAGGCATCGCAGTTCGACAGCGAGGTGCTTGAGTCGCGCCTCGGCGGCAGGATCATCGGCCAATGGCCTGGCTTCCCCGGCCCAAGCCGGTCCGGACACACACAATACGATGAGTATGATCCATTTCATTGTGATTCAAGCTGCTTCACAAGTGGGATAATTTTCTGAGAAACTGCGTCAGGATTCAACGGCCCGATCTGCTTATACCGGATCACACCCTGCTTATCGATGACGTACGTTTCGGGAACTCCGTAGACTCCGAAATTGATGCCGACTCGTCCGACATCGTCCGTCCCGATAATCGAGTAGGGATTCCCCCATTGCCTCAGCCAGGTCATCGCTTCGTCCGGCTGATCCTTATAATCCATGCCATAGATCGGCACTTCCCCGGACCTGGCCAACTCCATCAGCACCGGATGCTCGGTCTTACAACCGCTACACCATGAAGCCCAAAAATTGAGCAGCCACACTTTCCCCTTCATGTCTGCCGGAGAAAACACTTTCTCGCGATCATAGAGCTGGGGCTGAGAAAAGTCCGGTGCAGCCTTCCCCACCAGGGGAGACGGAATTTCCCGCGGGTTGAGTTTAAGCCCCACCGCGAGAAATCCAACCACGACGACAAAAATGGATAGCGGCAACAGGAACCGATTCATGCCACTTTCCGCCTAGCCGCTCGCGTGGGCGCAGGCACAGCCGGTTCTTGCTTGTGCCATGCAATGCGATACCGGCGATCACTGATGGCCAGTGCGCCGCCCAACGCCATGATAAAACATCCACCCCAGATCCAATCGATGAACGGCTTATGATAGAGCCGCACACTCCAAGCCCCGTCGTCGAGCGGCTCCCCCAACGACACATAGAGGTCGCGCAACAACCCGGGATCTATCGCGGCTTCGGTCATGATTTGATTTTGAACGGGATAGCGCCGTTTTTCCGGATACAGCACGGTGGTCTCGCTGCCGTCATAGCTCACACGGAACGTCCCCCGCGCTGCCGTATAATTCGGGCCCATGACATCCTGCGTTCCGTCGAATCGGAACGTATAGTCGCCAATACTTGCCGTCTCACCCACATTCATCCGCACATCCTTCTCGGATTCGAAGCCTTTCACCATCGTCACGCCGACGATAAAGACAGCAATCCCACAGTGCGCCACGAGCATCCCCCAGTATGATCTGGGCACCGACGCCAAGCGCTCCATGAGGCTATTCCCCGTGACATGTGTCAATCGCTCACGCAAGGACACCACTGCAGTCGTCACAATCCAAACGGCTAGGAGCAAGCCGAGGCTCAGCAGCGGCGTCCAGTTCCCCAGAACAATCGGTAACGTGAGCGCGGACACAACACTCACTCCGAATGCCCACTTCAACCGTTTCGCAAGATCGGGAAGATTCGCCTTCTTCCATTGAGCCAGCGGACCGATCCCCATTAAAAACAGTGCTGGAACCATCAAGGGAACAAAGACGGAATCAAAATAGGGAGGTCCGACAGAAATTTTCCCAAGGTCCAGCGCGTCTAAAAACAAGGGGTAGAGCGTGCCCAACAGCACCGAGCCCATTGCGGCAACCAATAACACGTTGTTGGCTAACAGCATCCCTTCTCTCGACAACATCGCGAAGCTGCCGCCCAACCCGACTTTGGGAGCGCGCCAGGCGTACAAGGCCAACGACCCTCCGATGACGATCGCCAGGAAGGCCAGGATGAAGAGGCCCCGTTTCGGGTCTGTGGCAAATGCATGGACAGAGGTCAGCACGCCGGATCGGACAAGAAAGGTTCCGAGCAGACTCAGCGAGAAGGCCATGATAGCCAACAGCACCGTCCACACTTTGAAACCGCCCCGCTTATCCGTCACAGCCAATGAATGGACCAACGCAGTTCCGGCTAACCACGGCATGAATGAGGCGTTCTCAACCGGGTCCCAAAACCACCCGCCTCCCCATCCGAGTTCGTAGTAGGCCCAGCCGCTTCCCATCGCAATGCCGACCGTAAGAAAGCACCAGGCGACCGTGGTCCAAGGACGTGACCAACGGGCCCAGGCCGCATCAAGGTTCCCCCCCAACAAGGCAGCAATGGCAAACGCGAAGGCGACCGAGAAACCGACATAGCCCATATAGAGCATCGGCGGATGGATCACCATGCCGGGATCCTGCAGGAGAGGATTGAGATCACGCCCGTCTGGAGCTGCAGGAATCAACCGTTCGAACGGGTTGGACACCGTCAACATAAACAAGAGGAATCCCACGCTCACCAGACCCATGACGCCGAGAATCCGAGACCGTGTGGCTTCTGGAAGATGTGCAGAAAAAAGTGTCACCGCAAACATCCACAGGGTCAGGATGAAGGTCCACAAGAGCAGGGATCCTTCATGCGCTCCCCAGATGGCGGCCAGACGGTAATGGAGCGGCAACTGGGAGTTTGAGGTCGATGCGACGTACAGCACGGAAAAATCTTTGTCCGCGAAGGCATAGGCAAGGCAGCCAAACGCGGTGAGGATCAGGAGAAATTGGAGGCGGGCGGCTGGTTTCGCCAGGGACATCAGTGCGGCGTTACCGACGGCGGCGCCGTAGATCGGGAGAATCCCCTGCACAAGCGCCACGCAGAGCGCGAGAATCAAAGCAAAATGACCGATTTCAGGAATCATTGTGGTGGTGTCCTACTATGGTTGAACGACCAGCGTGCTGCTGCTCTGTGCCTGCGCCCCTGCCGCTTTGGCCTTGGCCATCGCCTCAGCCGCTTCCGGCGGCAGGTAGTTTTCATCGTGCTTCGCCAGCACCTCGCTGGCGACAAACGTGCCGTCGGCCACCAGCTGTCCCTGCGCGACGACGCCTTTGCCTTCCTTGAACAGATCCGGGAGAATCCCTTTATAGGTGACCGGCACTCGTTTGGCCGTGTCCGTCACCACGAAATGAACGGTGAGGCCGTCGCCCTCACGGGTGAGACTGCGGTCTTCAACCATCCCCCCGATCCTGAAACTCCGGCCCTTCGGAACCTCGCCGCTTGACACTTGTGTCGGCGTGAAAAAGAAGACGAGATTGCTCTGAAACGCGTTCAAAATCAGCGCCGTGGCCACGCCCAGCACAACCAATCCCAAGCCGATGAACCCAAACCGTTTCTGTCGAGATGTCATCTGATACTCCTATAGCAGGCCGCGATTTTCTGCGGCCGCGGCGGCGCGGCGGCGCCACAGGGCGAGGACTTCCCACACCAAACACAGCGCCGTGACGATGTAGGACGTCCAGACATACAGGCCGTACCCCCCCATCGCCCAAAACTCGCTCATACTCCCCCAATACATCAGCGCACCTCCACAGGTTCCGGCGTCGAAGCCGACTTATTCCAGGAGAGGAGCTGCTCACGTTCGAGAATCACGCAGCGCGAGCGGGACAAAATCACTGCCATGCTGTACATCCAAAAACCGAACGTCATCAGCAACATCGCCGTCAACATCGTGGCTGCCATTTTCGATCCCCCCGTCATACTGACCGACGCGCCTTGGTGCAACGTGTTCCACCACTTTACTGAAAAATAGATAATGGGAACGTTGACGACGCCAACCAACGCAAATACCCCGCTGGCCCGATCGGCGCGGCGCAGATCGTCGATCGATGTGCGGAGCAGCATGACGCCGGCGTATTGAAACAAGAGAATCAACTCCGAGGTCAGTCGAGCATCCCACACCCACCAGGCTCCCCACGTGGGTTTACCCCACATCGCGCCGGTCAGCAGCGCCAGAAATGTAAACATCGCGCCGGTGGGGGCGATGGCCTGGGCCATCATAAACGACAGCCGCGCATTCAACCCCATGCCAAACCCAGCCCATAGCGCCATGACTACGTAGAGGAACATGGACATCCATGCGGCGGGCACATGCACGAAAATAATCCGGTACGATTCTCCCTGCTGGAAATCAGTCGGCGCGACGAGCAATCCGATATAGAGGCCGACCGCGATGGCCAGCGCGGCCACGATGGAAAACCACGGAATCAATTTTCCGGCCAGCGGATAGAAGGCTTGCGGCGCCGAATACTTCAGCCAATTGATGCCCATAACGCTCACGAGAATCTGCTACTCCAACGCAATACGCAGCGCCGCGGCAGTAGCCCAAGGCGCAAAAAACAGCGACAACACCAGACAGGCTCCCAATAACGACAAATTGGCCTCGGCACCGACTCCCGCCAAACTACTCGCGACGGCGCCGGCTCCAAAGATCAGCACCGGAACATAGAGGGGAAGCACTAAGAGGGCGACCAAAAGCCCGCTCCCGCGCACACCAAGTACCAGCGCGGCGCCGATCGTTCCAATCATACTCAACGTCGGCGTCCCAAGCAAGAGTGATAAGGCCAACACCGCCACCGCCTCGCCATCCAGGCCGAATTGCATACCCAGCAGCGGCGAGAGCAGGACGACCGGCACCCCGGCGATCACCCAGTGCGCAAAGACCTTCCCGACGACCAGAACAGGCAGGGGCTGGGCAATCAACACCATCTGCTCCAGCACACCATCCAGATAATCGGCGGTAAATACCCGTCCCAACGACAGCAGACAGGCCAACAACGCCGCGACCCACAGCACCCCGGGGCCGATCGTCCGTAGCACCGCAGGCTCCGGACCGACGCCCAGCGGAAACAGACTGGCGACGATGACCAGAAAAAAGACGGGCATCGCCGCATCCGACCGGCGTCGCATGGCCAGGAGCAGATCCCGCCGCACTACCCCGCACAGCGCATCCCACATGCCGGGCCGAGTCATCCGTTCAGCCTCAGACGCTGAATCACATCCGACGGCAACGCCACCTCCTGGTGAGTCACGACCACCGCCAGCCCCCCGCCCCGCAAATGCGACTGCAACCGCTCGGTCACCAAGGCGGTCGACGCCGTATCCAACGAGGTGAATGGTTCATCCAACAACCACAGAGGATGGGTGGAGAGCCAAAGACGAGCCAGCGCCACACGGCGCCGTTGCCCCTGAGACAACACTTTCGTCGGAAGCCGATGCACCATTCGCTTGAGACCGACAGACTCCAAGGCGTCCTGCACCAATGGGTTTGAATGGTGATCGCCAGTTAAGCCAGCCGAGGCCATAAGATTTTCAACCGGCGTCAGATCATCCTTCACGCCGTTCAGATGCCCGATATAGGTAAGCTGAGCATAATACTGTTCCTTCAGCTGGCGAATATCCTGCCCCTGCCAGAGGACCGCCCCCGCCTCAGGCGACAATAGGCTGGTCAGGATACGGAGAAAACTGGTCTTCCCGCTCCCGTTCTCCCCTACCACCGTCAGCAACGTGCCTGGCTCTACTGTGACATTTACATCGACGAACAGCCGGCGCTCCCCGCGCATGCAACTCAATGCCACTGCTTGCAACATCGCAGACGAAACTCCCCCGTAATCGAGTAAGGCCGATGGAAACAGGTGAGAGTAAAGGGAATGGATGTGGAAAACAAGAGGCGAAAAGAGGCCCCTATTCTCCGGCTAAGCCACCCGTCGTGATGAGCAAAGAGGACGTCTGACCGTCCGCGGAGTGGACAGCGGCCTGGCATCGGCATTGCGTCCGGTATCACCCAGTAGGTGAACCATCAAGCCAAACGGTGCCCATACCATTCTCTTAGCAAGCGAGAATAGTATGGGCCTCGAAACAGCAGGATCAGTTCCGCACGCCGCTCCAAACTTTTGCCGGATCGATAGCCTTGTCAGGATTGAGGGTCTTCGCCCGTTCCAGCAAGACATCGGTGCTCTCCGGATATGCCGGGTCAGAAATACAGCAATTATCGACCGGGCACACTGCCGAACATTGCGGTTCGTCAAAATGGCCGACACACTCGGTGCACCGGTCATGCGCGATCACGTAAATATCGTTTCCCATGCCTTGGCCGTCGCCGACATGGAGTCCCTTCTCTTCCGCGCCGCCGCGAGTTTCGAAGATCGCTTCGTTCGGACATTCAGGCAGGCAGGCGCCACAGTTGATACATTCAGCGGTAATCAGCAATGCCATGATTCTGGTCTCCTTATTCTCTGAAATTTAATGCGGCGCCGCACGTCATCTTGATCGTATTGCCCGCAACACACCCTTGATGAACCACGAGGCGCAATGACAATCGCCATCACGCTGTGTCATGCGCGTTTTTCTAAGTCAAGAGAATCCATATGTTGCACCTTCGCACGCGCTCCTGTCAATGCGTCAATTCTACATATGTGCTGTCAAATCTTTTCTCGTGCCTGTGAGGTTTTCGAACGAAGAATAGGTCAGGCTTGATGATGAACTTGCTTCAGCAGGCAGGCAATAGGTCTCGCCACTCACTCCTCACCACTGACCCGCTCACCCCGCTTCGCGGTAGCCGCATTCATCGTTGCGGCATTGAACGCTCCGGCCGGCTTGCTTGCTGACCTTTTCAATCAGAAACGGCGCCTGGCAGGTGGGACAGGTTTTCGGCACAGGACGGTCCCAGAGCGAGAATTCGCATTTCGGGTAGTTACTGCATGCAAAGAAAGAGCGGCCCTTG
>SXPO01000096.1 GCA_005793285.1 Nitrospiraceae bacterium | reverse complement strand
TCCCGCCCTCCTGAAAAACCTTCTACTCTCACAGCAGGTCGAACTCGGCCAGCTTCCCGGCATCCCGATCAAAGGTGATCGTGCGCTCACAGCCATACTCGCGATTACTGGTTCCCAATAGACAATCTGAAAAATCAGCCTTGCCATTTTGATACTCACGAAAGGCCGTCCAAGCCATCTGCACATCCTCGACTTGGAATTGTGCAGTTCTGAAGACCTTCTCTAACACTCCGGCGATTGTCTCTTTGGAATATCCATACGCGCTCTCCAGCACCCAGACCAGCTCGCACAGCACGATACGATTGATGAACGCGGGGCTCTCGCGTGTGCAGTCTCTGGCAATCGCCTCTGCAGCCATCCGCGCTTGATCCGGGTCGTCCCGCACCAAGTACCGGACCAGCACATTCGTATCCAGGCCGATCACCGGCTGCTTCCCCGTTTGCGAACGGCCTGCGCCATTTCTTCCAGCGTGACCGGTTTGGGCGGAGGCTTCAAGATACCGGCTAACTCTGCAACATCAACGGTCGCCGCCAGCACCATAACCCGGCCATCTTCATCTGTCACAAACTCCACTCGATCCCCCGGTTTCAAATGGAGATGCTCCCGGATTTCTTTTGGAATCGTTGTCTGGCCCTTACTTGTCACCGTTGAAGTTGGCATGACAGCCTCCCCTTACCTCACTAAACTTTCCTTACACTATGGCAATGAGGAACGAAACGCAAGCCGCCATATGTTTCCCGGACGAAGTGGCTCTATCCAATCTCGCGATTGGGCAAGCCAGGGTTCGGCTCGAAACTGAAAGACGGGAGCAGTCACATAGACTGCTCCCGTCTTTGCAAATTATCGTACCCGATCTTACTTGTTCGGCTGAGGTGTATAGCGCAAATAGGGTTTCACGGTCGTGAAGCCTTTAGGGAACAGCGTCTTGGCCTCTGCGTCGTTGACGGCCGGGGTGATAATGCAGTCCTCCCCTTCCTTCCAGTTGGCCGGTGTCGCCACTTTGAACTTCGACGTCAGTTGGAGCAAATCGACGACGCGTAGCAACTCATCGAAATTCCTGCCGCAGGAGGCGGGATAGGTCAGGGTAAGCTTGACCTTCTTATCGGGCCCGATGATGAACACCGACCGTACGGTCATATTATCAATGGCGTTCGGATGGATCATGTCATACAGGGTGGCCACCTTCTTCTCAGGGTCGGCGATGATGGGGTAATTCATGGTCGTCTGCTGCGTCTCATTGATGTCCTTGACCCAGCCCTGGTGCGAGTCGAGCGGATCGACACTGACTGCAAGGACCTTGACCCCCCGCTGCTTCAACTCCGGCATAATTTTGGCTACGGTCCCCAACTCCGTCGTGCAGACAGGAGTAAAGTCTTTGGGATGGGAAAACAGGATGCCCCAGCCATTGCCGAGCCATTCGTGAAAATTGATCGTGCCCTCCGTCGTGTCCGCCGTAAAATTCGGCGCGTCGTCTCCCAATCTGATTGCCATGATGCCCTCCGTATGGTTTTTATTTTACGAGAAGATGGAATGCTCTGTTGCCGCTGCCGGTTGCCGTTACGATACTGTGCTGCCTAGCGCGAGTACAAGAGGGCCGGAATGAGCGAGACCTGCGTGATGGGCACGAGAGACGCGACTTGGGAAAATGAATTTCTGGCCAGTCTTGCCGGTCTCGCACGTCCCGCCGGTCTCGCTTGTCCCGCTCGTCTCGCCCTCAGCGCCAGTTGCATGTACACGGACGCAGATCGAAGGGATTCAAAAGCTCATCGCATGAGTTTCTTTTTGATCCACGCAAGGTTCTCAGGGGTCGATCGCACATGTATTGTGAGTCCCTCGGCATCATAGTCTTCGGACAAGATTCGCATCCGAGCGCGGATCTCTGCGAGCACCCCTTGAGCCGTAAAAGGAAGACGTACTTCCTCGTCGAGCATATCGCTCTCAAAATACGTCATCATACGCTCACGTAACGCGTTTACATCTTCCTTGCTTCTCGTGGAAAGAAACACGGCGTCGGGATATTCCGCCTTCAGTGCCGCAATCGCTCCCAGCCCAAGACAATCTTGCTTATTCATCACCAAGAGACTGGGAACACCCGAGGCTCCGACTTCGGCTAACACCTTCCGCGTGACCTCGAGCTGGAAGCGAAAAGACGGATCTGCGGCATCGACGACAAACAGCAACAGCGAGGCACTGGCCGCTTCATCCAATGTCGACTTAAACGAGGCCACCAGGTCATGCGGGAGCTTTTTGATAAAGCCGACCGTATCGGTCATGAGCACCTTCGGACGTGTTTCGGGATACAGAGGCCGAATGGTGGTATCGAGTGTGGCAAACAACTTGTCGGCCACGAGCACGTCGCTTCCCGTCATCGCGCGCATGAGCGAGGATTTGCCGGCATTCGTGTACCCGACGAGCGCGATCGTCAATTCGCTGTCCCGCCTTGCGCGGCGCGTATGATGTTCGTCCCCGATCGATGCTAATTCGGCCCGTAGGGCTTTCATGCGATCGCGAATCCTGCGCTTATCAAGCTCCAGACTTGTCTCTCCTGCCCCTTTGCCCCCGATGCCCCCGCTTTGCCGCTCGTTGCCGCTGCCGGTTTCACGCACACGTGGCGCAAGATAATTGAGCCTCGCCAGCTCCACCTGGAGTCGGGCCGCTCTGGTCCGCGCATGCCTGCTGAAAATCTCAATGATGACACCGGTACGGTCGAGCACAGGCACTCCGGCAGCACGTTCAAGATTTTTCAATTGTGACGGCGACAGATCGCAATCCACGATGACGATCTGCGCCTGGTGGCGAGAATCAGGCACGGCCTCAATGGTGTCGTCCGATTCGCTCTCCTCCTCTGACTCCTCCGCTACCTCCGATGCCGCAGCCTCGCGCTTCCAGGCCGCTTTGTGCGCCGGTCGTTCAATCGAAGCTGCGACTGTTCCAGAACCACCGGTCCACAGTGCCAATTCGGCAAGTTTTCCCTGGCCCAGGACTGTCGCGAATTTATCGGAACTGCGTTTTTGTCTGACCTGGCCGACGACCTGGTACCCGAGGGTTTTCACGAGACGGGTGAGCTCTTGAAGAGAACTTTCTAACTCCTCCCCGGTTACATGAGGAGTCTGGATCGCCACAAGCACGGCACTGGATTGTGAAGCCGTCGACATCGCTGCTCCTTCAGCCCATCTCAGTATAGCCACCGCTCGCCCGACCACTTGCAACAGGCGATTGATCTGGGGAATCTCCGGAAAACCATCACCAGCGGAGGGAGTGAGGAAGGGCGCCGCGTATAACTTGTTGACTATATGGTGCGCCCGGTTGGAATCGAACCAACGACCCTCAG
>SXPO01000095.1 GCA_005793285.1 Nitrospiraceae bacterium | reverse complement strand
TGGAAATCGCTCCCGCCGGTGACGAGTAAATCCAGCTGCTTGGCCAATGCCAAGTAGTCGCGTGTTTGTCGCGGGCTGTGCGTGCTGTAATGGACCTCCACACCGTCGAGGCCATCGGCTTTGAGTCGGCGGACCAAGTCCGTCAATGTGCCGTCTGTGGTCTTGACCCAGGTCGGGTGGGCGAGGACCGGGAGTCCCTTGGCTTCCCGGATCCACCGCATCGCGTCTGCAGGAGCCGGGAGTTCACGCGGAATGTAGGCTGGACGTCCGTCGGCCAGCCATAGGTCGAACGCTTCTTTGGCTGAGACAACGACCCCTTTTTCCATCAAGACCCTCGCAATATGCGGCCGTCCGACGGAATCGGTGCCGGCAAGCGCGCGGACCTCTTCATAGGTGATCGCGATCCCTGCTGCCTGCAATCGCTCGATGATTTTTGGATTGCGGCGGTGGCGGCTATCACGAAGGCGAGCGAGCCGCTCGTTCAGGTGCGCATCTTGGTAGTCGAGAAAATATCCAAGAATATGCAATTCTGACGTTCCCATGATCGAGCTGATCTCAATGCCAGGAATGACGTCGATCCCATGTTCCTGTCCGGCCACTGTGGCTTCGAGTATTCCCGTCGTGATGTCATGATCGGTAATGGCCAGGGCTGTGACGCCAGCCTTGTGCGCGAGATTGATTACTTCAGTCGGGGTGCAGCTTCCATCCGAATGGGTGGTATGCAGATGGAGGTCCAGACGGCTCATGTGGATGGGCTTGAATGCATCGGTTTGTGGGCCAGGAGCTGTGCGGTATAGGCAAGGCCGGAGGTCTGGTTTCCCCTATGGCCGCCTTCGTCGTAATGGAGAATCTGAAGGCCGGAGGAGAGGCGCAGCAATTCGTTGGGCGTCAGGCAAAACTCCCAGCGCTTCGGGTGTTGATGGTGAAAGTAGTTGTCGATCGTAAAGGTTTCATAGGCCAGGATGCCGCCCGGCTTCAGCGCGTCGATGAGCGAGGGGAACAAGGACCGATGGAGGTAGAAGAAGACGACGATCACGTCGTAGACTTCTTTTCCCAGGCCCGGGTCAAAAGGCGCCGGTTGTTCGAGGTCGAGCGCGCGTGTCGTGATGGTGGAGTATGCGTGGCTCTGCGCCGCTGCCGCGAGTTGCGCCAATGCGTTCTCGTCACGGTCGATGGCATCGACTTCATAGCCCTGCGACGCGAGGAACAGCGAGTGGCGGCCATGTCCGGCTGCCACATCGAGAGCCTTGCCTTTGGGAAGCCGGTGCAGTTGTTCGACAAGAAATGGGGAAGGGACAAGGCCCCTCTGTTGGAATTGCTGCGCCGGCCTTGTGCGTTCAACGGTCACTCCGACTGAGCCGGTGACCGCCGTGATCGGAGGGTGGAGCTTCCGCACCCAGAGCTTGACCTGCGTAATGGGGAATTCGTCGAGAAGCATTGTCAGGAGCCGCTCCGCCAGCGTTTCCAAAAGACTGGAATCCTGGGCCGTTCCTACCTCTACGACGCGTTGCACTACTTTGGCGTAGTCGATGGTATGGGCCAGGTCGTCCGAGACCCCTGCAGACCCCAAATGATAGGGCATGTCGATGTCTACGGCCAGCGGTTGCGGACGGGACCGCTCCTCCGGCGTCACTCCGCAGCGTCCTCGGAATTCCAATCGTTTGATTACGATGTGATCAGGCATGCGGCATTGTCGAGGAGCGGACTTCGGACTGTCAAGCGGAGAGGAACGACAGCGGAGAGGAGCGCCTGATGCTTGCGTGACGAGGCGGTTGGATCAATTACACGAAGTAGCGGCTCGTATCGAACTTGTGCGTAGCGTTGTCGATCACCCGGATGATGCTATGGCGATACTCTCCGGTGTCACCTTTTTCAGTCAGGTCCAGTTCAGGCCCATTGTTGACCGGATTGCCCTGCGCATCGGCGGGAGTGGCGAGTTTGCCGAGAGCGTCCGCTGCCAGAAGGGCCAGCTCCTCATCGCCGCAGGTCGCTCGCACGGCCTGGAAGATGGCCCGGCGTTCGCTCATCGGCCGGTCCATGAACGCATCTTCCGAGAGGGTCTGGGACCAACTGGAAAACGGGGTCCTGTATTGTCCCGACACGAGAAGTTGCAAGGCCGCGATGCGGACACTGCTCTCCCCATCGGCCATGAAGGAGATGAGCGTGACGCCGTTGCCGCTTGGGCAGAAGAGACGGATCGCCCGCACGACGTCTTTGCGGCCCTGCGTATCCGGATACCGCACCAGCTTTTCCACCGGCTCGGCGAATTTCGGATCGTTCCACTGCATGAGGATTGCGAGAAGGTTGCGGACATAGGTTGGGCGCCGGTCCAACTGCCCTTTCATCAATAGATGAGAGTGGTCTTTCGTCAAGACCACCAGCGCGTCCGAGGCGACGGCCTGATGCGCGGGTGTGGTCAGATTTTCCAGCAGGGAGCTGAGGATCGGCACAGTGTCCGGCGTCATTGCCAGCAGGACGGCGGCCAATCCCTCCGTATGTGCGCCGGGGGATTGATTAAGAAATGTTTCGATGGCGTGCACCCGGTCTGCGCGGCCGATCTCATGTAAGAGCAAGATGACCTGTTGCTTGTGTTCGTCGCTGAGATCCGGACGGATGCTGTCGGACGCATGGGGCAGACGCAAGATATGCTCAATGATCGTCCATTTTTTCTGGCGAAACAGATTGTCCAGAATGTCGCCCCACATGCTGAAGAGTTTGCTCAGCAGCGCCTCGGATTTCTCCGAGGCAAAGATGGCGGTCAGCATGTCCAGGATATACAGGAGGCTGTACCTGGCGCTCTCGTTGTCGATGTCTACTGCCAAGGAGGCAAGCTCTTCCTCGTTGACTTCATAGCCGACCAGACCGGATTGGAATCGTTTTTTCAGGCCGGCCGGCTCTCCAGTACTTTCCGTTTCCTTCCCCCTGCGTCTCTTGCGGCTGTGTTCCAGATCCAGCAAGTTCCAAAGCGTCGAATCCGACGAACTCATGCCCCCGTTGGCTTGTGTGGCTCCGCCCCCATTGACCGACGACTGCGCGATTTCTTCGGCCGTGGCGACTGAAATGGTCGGAAGATTGCGAGTCCACAGGCGAGTCACGATGTCGTCATCATCCAATGTGGGGTCGGCGCCGCCCAGAGAGAATCCAGGAAGTAGGCAAGGTCGTCTTCTGTGAGTTCTTGATGCAGGGATAATTCCCGGATGCCGTCTGCATAGAGTTTGAACGCGAGACTTTCGCTGCCGCTGTCTTTGTCCGCCTCGGACACCACGGACCCTCGAAATAGGAGTGCCGATCGTTGGACGAGGACGGTGAGTTTCGAATATGCCGTGAGATAGCCGGTTAATTCTTGGAAGAGTTATTGCGAAAACTTTTGGGCTACGAAGTTTGTCGAGCCATAGGTTCGGTTCGATTTGGCGGTTTTATTAAGCAGCTTGAGCACTCGTTTGACGGACGCGATCTCCGGGTCCTCCGTCCCTGTTGCCGCCACTGCAGCGGCCATCATTGCTTGCGCAGTGTTGAGATCGGTCATGAAGCTACACCTACCGTGAGATGGGGGGGCGTCAAGAAAATCGCCATTCTCCACGGCGATTCAGCAGAGACGTCAGCGGTCACAGGGATTGTCAGGCGCCGCTCTCGCATTATTGAGCACTTCTGCTACAATCATCCGTCTTTGTTTGCGAGAGACGAGATACCCGCAAAGGACCTGCTCACGCGATGGCCCGATCGACCCTTGTTATTTGTTTCGGAGACAGCCTCACGGCTGGTTTTCAATCACCGAGCAGGGAATATCCAACGGGAATGGATACTCCCTATGGGCAATTCTTGCAGGACCATCTTGGGACCACAGCGCAGGTTCACACGAGCGGGATATGCGGCGAACTGACCGGTGAAATGAGCCTGCGGTTCCGGCGCGACGTGCTGGAGCGGAAGCCAGGCTATGTGCCGATTCTAGGCGGGACCAACGATTTGGGTTGGAATGCCTCG
>SXPO01000094.1 GCA_005793285.1 Nitrospiraceae bacterium | reverse complement strand
TGGATTAAATCATCCTGGGCCTCGTCCAGGACCCTGATTCTCATGTGACCTTGTTTCGGATGTCCGCTTTGGCAGTCTCCCAATCAACAAATTGAGACTGCCCCTCGGCGACTCGTTGGCGTCGCTCATCAAGAATATCTTTGTGCCAGGCGGGGGACTCGAAGGCTCCCGGAGTGCGGGCAATGTCTTCCCAAAGAGACTCCATCACAGCAAGTTTCTCGTGGAGGCTCATGTCTTTAAGTGGGAGGTTAAAGGACATGGGCTCAGTATACCTCAGCGCCAAATAGATTCAAATCCATGAGATGTCACGTCTTTCCTTTTACCTTTCACAACTCACGGCTTATTCACCGGAACGTTCTCCGTCCGCTTGACGATTTCGATGGGTTGGAAAACAGGGTCCTGCAAACCCTGGGAGGACTCGGCTTCGACCCGCTGGAGAAATGGCGCGGGGCCTGTAATCGCCCCGTAATTGAGGGTGGCTTCAACATCGAAAGTTTTGGTGTCTTTCGGCGTCGGGAACGAAAACGTCTCGAGTCTCATTTCATCCGGCTTTAGCACCGTATCGTCCAGGACCTTCACCGCTTCAAAATCAAAGACGGTTTTCTGCCCCTTGGCATCGACATAAGTCCGGCCATAGATCCGCTTGTCGGCAAATACGGTTTTCAGATTCTTCCCTTTCACATCCAGATCCAACACCACCGTGGCCCATGCCGGATGGGTCGCAGGAAAATGGTGCGGCACCAGGCTCTGGATCTTCACGGTCACGGTCGTCTTGTCTCCCTCAATCTTCGTCTGCACATCCAACTTCGCCGCCTCCTGGCGCAGCTTGCCGAGACGGCCTGGAAACGTGTGGTTGGCGACTTTGCGCTTCTTCTCCCCGTTCGCCGACTCTCCGACCTGTTCGGGCATGTGGCAATGTTGGCATTCCTTGCCGGACTTGACCGCCTGGCTCTGGTCCCAATTGCCGAGCAAATCGTTGGCCTTGCCGAGATGAACCGCCGACGGTACCGATTGGTGGCAGTTCAGACAGAGATCGGACTTTTGAAAGAGCCCCAATTCCATCGATTGGTGCGCGAGATTCTGGACGAAATCTTTGTACGGTCCATAGAGCGTCTTGCTGCCGATTTCATATTTCGGATCTGGCGGATGTTTGGCGCGATCCACCTGCTTGATCAAATGACACTGCGCACAGGCCACGCCGTCCAAAGAGGGCTCGCCGGACTTCGCCTGGTCGATGAACAGCTGCGCCTGATCGGAAAACTCGCGCACATGCGGCGCATGACACCGGAAACAGAGCGCTTTGTCTTTGCCACCCGGCGAGTTGAGATAGGCATCGAGCGACGCGCGGAACGCCGGAGAATGGATGGACTTCGACAGCGGCGAGGTTTCCCATTCTTCAAAGACCCGCTCGTGGCAGCGCTTGCACTTGTTGGAATGGGGAAAGGCCTTCTCAATGAGCGCTTGAGCCTTGGCGTCCTGGGCCAGCGCTTCTGGAATTCCGCCTCCAAACACAGAGACAGCCCAGACAATCACAGCTGCGACAAGCCCCCACCCCCTGTCATCGGATCGCAGCCGGTCTTTCATTCTGTCCTTACAAGGATTTGACACGATAGGTCAGCATGCGCGGCTGCCTGTACTCGTGAACGATCTGCTTCGCCTCGTCCCGCTCTTTGTCGCTGTTCAATGTCGCAAGATAGGTGTTCATCAACGCCGAGTCGGGAGTCGGGATCAGGGCATAGGTGAGCACCGCTTCCACCGTCGCCGCCGTCCCGGCTGACAGAGCCAAGGCAAACGGAACTTTTCTGGTGTGCCCACCCTTGATGAACGGATCAGGAATCGGACCACGAAGAATTTTGTCGTAGGGCAACCCGAATCGCTTCGTCTCTTCGGCCAAAACCTTGCCGGCGGCATCCTTCGCGGTAATCGTTAGAAAGAACTGCTTCAGCACCGGGTCGCCGTCGGGAAAACTGTGCGGGAGGCTTCCGATCTTCACCAGCGCAGTCCCCTCAACAGTACCACCCGTTCGTTTCACCTCGAGATCGATGCGCGGCGCCCATTCAGCTTGAAGATTACGATTTTTCAGCATAGTGCCGGCGCCGACCACGCCGCGAAACCAATGGCGGCCGATGGGTCTGGTCATGGCTCCACGCCTCGACGTCGAGCTGCCGGTCGAGGGTTCCATATGGCAATCCTGACAGATCGTGCCCTGGAGAATTTCTCCCGGCAGATCCTTCTGCGTCACGTCTTTTACTTTGTCGAAATGGCACGAGGCGCAAAAGGCCGCCTCGCGGAACAGGCTCGCCCGCTTGGCTTGGTGCACCAGATTTTCTTCTGGATCGGCATAGGGTCCGAAGAGATCGGACCCCGGCTGTACTTTGAACGTGGGCGGAGTAACTGATCCACGTTCCACATCATGGATCAAATGGCACGATGCACAGCCAATCCCTTCCACTTGGGGCTTGCCCGCCAAGATCTGCTGCATCAATGTTCCGGCATGCTGGGGGAAAACCGTCATCGCCGGCGCATGGCACGACAGACAGCGGCCCTGCTCCTCCGCAGTGGGATTCGTCTGTGCCCAGAGACCCAACACGGTTCTGAAGATCGGCGATTCCAACGAACTGCCGTGCAGCAGCGCCGCATCGACCAATCCGAATGTTTTCAAATCCGGCGTTTGCTCTCTGGCACCCTTCCACTCTTCATAGTGCCGCTCATGGCACTGCTTGCAATCCTCCGAGCGGATGAACACTTTTTCGATTTCGGCCACCCAATCGGGCCGTACCTGGTCAGCCGGCCTCTGCGCTATCGCCCCATCCTGGAACAGGCCGCTCAGACCGACGAGCAGGGCAAGACAGAATGCTGCCATCCTATATCGTCGCCGCCTCAGCACTCTGTTGGTCCCCTTCTCCTCACCCCTTAGCCCTCACCGTTCACCCCTCACCACTTGCTACTTGCCCCTTACTACTTGCCACTCACACAATTTCGTTAGTCCCGCTTGCAGCCGACAAAATGGAAATTGACGCCCCACCCGACCGGATCGCCGGGATCGGCCGGTTCGTAGGTGCCGACGGTGAAATTGCATTCCTTCATGGCCTTCTTGATGGCCTGTCCAAAGTCTGCCATGGTGCGGATTTCACGCTTGTCAATTTCTTTGATGACTGAGCGGACCTTGATGCCCGCATAGTCCGCCCGTGAATTGCCGATCACCTCGAATACGGCGACCCCCTGCGGCTGCTGGAGCTTCAGTTCTTTCTGAATCTCTTCATCCACGGCTCCGACAACGATCCCGAATTCCTCACCAAGCCTGGCCGCTTCCTCCTCCGTCATCCCACCAGACTGCGCCTCAGCCTGTGCAGTTCCAGCGGCGGCAAAGAAGAACAGGCCCAACAAGACGACGCCCAATACTCTCCTTGCATTCACCAACGTTCCTCCGAACCTGATACGACTCTTCTCTCTCGCAGGGTGGTCAAACAGGCTATCCAGCAAGGCCGCAGGGAGTCCGGCAACTGAGGCGTACCCTCTGGGGTACGTCGCAAGGAGACGGACGACTGAGAACGCAGCTGGAAGCTTGTTTCACCGCCCTGCTGCTGGATCGATGCTCAGCTGAAACCACGGCGCCACCGCCTTCTGTCCGTTGCGCTCTTTGTTCTCCCCGTTCCACACGGCGAACGAGATGGTCTGCACACGACCGGGGATGAGTTTCGCTTCGTTCTCTTGTTCCTCGCTCACGAGGGGACGCTGCATGACGACATGCCAGACTCCGTCTTTCCACAGGGCCTTGCCCTGCACGCGGCCCTGCTTCTCTTTCGTCGTCAAGGTGCTGAAGCCGCCGCCGATCAAATCTTCCACCGAGGAGATCCGGCGCGGAATGACTTCGAACGTCCGCACGCCGCCCTCTTTCTTCTCGGAACTCCGCGCCGCCCGCCGGTCGATGTCGCTTTGCCAATCCGCTTTCCAATGCCAGATGTTGATGTAGTGGTCTAATTGACCCATGCAGAAAAAGGCCGGCGCATCGCCAAGAGGAAGGCCGATGGCGACCCCGTCCCGGAACGTGCCAGGCGTCAGCCGATCGTTCTTGGTGTTGTCCTGCCACTCAAGGAGAAACGCAATGTCGGTCCCATTATGAAGCGACCGTACCGCCAGCGCCCGCGCGGTCGGCTCCGGCCACACCGGGCGCGTAATGACTTGGCCGCTCAATGGAATCGTCATCGGCGGGATCGCGCCCCACGCGGCGTCATCAGGCGTCTGGGGAAGCTCCCCCTCGACCCCATGCGATCGGATCGTGAGCCCTTCCGAACTGACCAGAGGAATTCCGAATCCGCCGAGGATACTGGCGGCCAGGAGAAGACCGGACAAACAGAGGAAGAGGAGAGGGCGAGAGCGGCAGAAGTTCGTCATGCCCACCATGCAACACTTTCGTGAACCGGGCGCGCGGCGATGTACCTACGCGAGCTTCAGCCGGCGTATTTTGTTTTCTCCGCGTTCGCAAATATAGAGATGCCCTTGCGAATCCAGCGCCAAGCCGACCGGGGCATTCACGACCGCCTCGACCCCCAGCAACCCGTCGCCATGCTTAAGCGTGCCGGCCGACTCTTTGGCAACAAACCGCGCGGCGCCACATCCACCCATATGCTTATCTTCGTACCCGCTGTCACCGTTGCCCGCCACCGTCGTGATGATGCCGGTGCCGGCATCCACTTTGCGCACCCGGTGATTCATGGTATCGGACACATACAGATGGTCCTCGCGGTCGAACACGACTGCTTCCGGCGCATGCAACATGGCCCTGACGGCCGGTTTGTCGTCTCCGTCGTAACCATACCGGCAGACGCCCGCGACGGTCGAAATCAGGCCAGAGCGCCGGTCGATCTTTCGCACACGGTTACTGCCCTTATCGACAAGATGCACATCGCCCTTGTTGTTGACCGCCAAGCCGACGACATCGTACAGACGCGCCTCCATGGCGGGCCGCCCGTCATCGAGATACATCGACAGATCCAGACCATCCGAACAGACCGGCATGAGCCACCCCTGATCATCGCTGAAATCGATGCCGATCGCATCGCCTGACAGCACCACGAGATTCCGGGCGACCAGCGGTTGCTCGCGGGCCTCATCCTCGGCCGTCCAGGCCCCGGCAATCGTCGTGACCATGCCGGTCTTAGGATCATATCGCCTGATCTTGTGGGCTTGCGTATCGGCGATATACAACAGGCCGTCCCGATCGAATGCGATCGCAGCAGGCCAGGTAAGATTCACCTCCAGCGCCGGACCATCTCCGTTAAACCCATGCTGTCCCGTGCCGACCACCGTCGTGATAAGGCCGGTCTCATGATCGACCTTGCGAATCCGATTGCTTCCTGAGTCGCAGATATACAAATTGTTCTGGGAGTCGAACGTGAGGCCCAACGGCAGATAGAGGCCGGCCTCGCCACAAGGGCCGTCGTCTCCGCAGTAGCAGGTTTCGCCGATCCCGGAAAAATTGTGGAGTGTGCCGGCTTGAAGATTGACGCGGCGGATACGGTCCGAACCGGACTCGGCGAAGTACAGCCACTGCTCGTCGGCGTCCAGCGCGACATCATGCGGAAGCGGAATCCCCGCTTTCACCGCTATCTTGCCGTCGCCGGTGCTGCGAGCTTTTCCGTTTCCCGCAAAGGTTTCGATAAAGCCGCCGGCCAACCCTACTGCGGTACCCATAGATATCCCCTGCCTCTCCATACCTGACAGAGCACGATCAACTTAGACGCGTGGAGCAGGCTGCGCCGCTGCCGCCGTCTGATTGGCTGAGACGGTCTGCGCCGATGAGTCGGCCACGGCCGGAGGCGGCGGCGCCGCCTGCTGTGCCGCCGCCTGAGCCTCAGCTTCGATGGCGTCCGCTTCGTGCACGGACTTTTTGAATCCCTTGATCGCCTTGCCCAATCCCTCCCCCAATTGCGGCAACTTACCTGCCCCGAAAATAATCAGCACAATGACTAGGATCAGGATCAGTTCTGTAAATCCAAGACTCCCAAACATGGCGCGCTCCTTCGTAAAGGGTGGATCAGGCTCCTGAACTATCTTTCGACTTTTTCGCGAACCGCTCTCTCAACCGCTTGCGGGCCGCTTCGGCCTTCTCGAACATCTTGCACTTGTCGTACAGGCTGATGAGATTGTAGTAGGCCAGCGGCTCATCGGGACTGTGCTCCACAGCATTTTCCATAACGGTGACCGCCAGATCGGTCTTCTTGTGGTTGAGGGCGATTTCCATCAGCTTGAAGCTTGACTCCAAATGTTTCGGGTCCAGCTCCAGCGTTCTGAGGTAGCACTGAATCCCCATGTCGATCGTGTTGTAATCGGACACTTGGGGATTGTCCAACTCGATGTACACGCCGGCCAGGTTGTACCAGGCAATCGGATCGTCCGGGGTGATTTCGACGAGGCGCTCATAGTAGCCCTTCGCTTCCATGTGTTTCTTCTTATCCGCGTAGACACGTCCGAGATTGAACAGGGCCAGCACATCGTGAGGGAACACCTCCAGCGCATGCCGAAACTCGGCCTCAGCTTCGTCCGTCATGTTCTTAGTGGCATAGATAGTGCCGAGGTTCGAGTAATACATGGCCAGCGAGCGATTCATTTCCGCGCGCAAGCCTTCGGCCATTTCAATCGACTTCTTCACCTCCGCCAGCGCATCGTCGAGCCGCCCCTGGCTGAAATAGAGCTCGCCAAGGCGGCAGCGCGCCTGGAAATCGTCCGGTTCGGCCGCGAGTAATTTTTCGATCGCGGAGATTTCTTCTTCCGGCAACAGCGGCTGATCGCCAGGATCCACTGCGGCGGCGCCGGGCTGCATCGGTTCTGACATCGGTGTCTGTGCGTCCATACGAATCTCGATTCCTGTGGTTCAGTACCTGTTTACGCCTCTTCGGCGATCATCCGTTCCGGCGATCTCAACAATGGGCTGTTGGCGGCTTGCAATGATTCGGCGACGGGTGGTCTCGCCCGGTCGAGCGTCAACAACATCACGCCGAGAATCACCATCAGAGTCAAATTGGAAAACATCAACGCATACCCGGCGATGAACATGAGCCCAAGACCATACCCAGCCAATCGCCCCATCATCAGCAGCTTGATAACCGTGTACGACCAACAGAGCAAGCCGCCGATGTAAATCGCGAAGGGGAGATAGAATGTATAGCCCATCCCGAACTGGAAAATCCAACCGATCCCCTGCGACGCCTGCCTGACCGCCGACGCCAGCGCCGGATTGTATAGATCCAGCACGTAATCGGTGAAGATCAGCGCCGTGAAAATCGTGGCCGTCGTCGCCCAAAACCAGATCGCCCGGTGCCGCTGCCGCCGATTCTTCGTCCACAACGAGAGCCCCTGCCCGTACGCCGCGAACACGAGGATGCTCGCCAATACCATGAGCGCTTCGCCGGCTCGATGGACTTCGTACACCAACGGGGGAGCCGCCACTGTTCCGGACAACCCATAGATCGTCGAGACGATCTGATAATACAACCATCCGAATATTCCAAGATAATAGGCCGCCACCAGGAAACGCTGCGCCGGTTCCCGATGGGCAGTGAGGTACTCTGCCACAAACAGGGTGAGCGTCACCAGCGCCACCGTGTTGTAGATGATGGCGCCCAGCATCCCCGGCGGCACGAACAGAAATGCGACGGTCAACAATAGCAACAGAGCGGCACTGGCGATCCCCGATTTGGCCAGCCGGCTGGTATCCTGCCCGATGCCTCGATTGACCATCGTCAACGTGAGGCTCAAAAACAACAGCACCGCGACAATATTCAGCAGCCACGCGCCCACCTCCGTGAGGGTGGTGAACACCGGCGTAATCCACGGATAGGTCCCCGCCATCTTGCTCAGGTGCATGCCTAAGCGAGACATCAGCCGATACAGTACCAGCTCCAAGAAAGAAGCCAGCAGGACCAGCTTGATGGCATATTCGAACAGGAGACCGAAGTCCCAGATTTTTCCGGTCAGCCGGTCGCCTATCGCCGCAGCCTTGATCACATCGGTTGAGGCACCTGCGCCGCCTCCTCCTTGGCTCTCCCAATGTACAGCAGTCCATCAGCCATCGAGTAGTTGAACGGCAACTCGCAGACGACTTCACTGATTCGCTCATAGACATGCTGATAGAGTGTCTCCGCTTGATCCGGCGTCATGCCGCCTTGCACCTCATAGAAGAATCCCAGGCTGAGATCCTCCGACGAGGGGCGCATAATGCGCCGGATGCCGTACGCCGCCGGATCGCTCATGATCGGGGCTTCCTTCTCCAGATCGAACAAGCAGGGCTGGCAGGAAAACCCGAATGACTCATGCAGCTTGGCGTTCTCAACGATGAAGTTCATCGTATCAAGCGCTTCCGGTTCCGTCTCCGTGGGGAACCCCACAATGATGTAGCAATGCACCGCAATCCCCAGATCGACGCAGTCGTTCGCGATGCGGCGGACCCATTCTTGCTTGATCCCCTTCTTCATCAGATCCATGACGCGCTGATTGAAGGACTCCAATCCAAACACGATCTTCAAGCAGCCGGCATCACGCATCGAGGACAGCAGATCGCGCGTAAGGTTCTTCTCGAACCGCATTTCGCAGGTCCATCTCACATTGAGCTGCTTCTCGATGATCTGCTGGCAGAGCCGTTTCGTCGGCGCGAGGGCGAAGCATTCATCGGTAAAGAAGAAGTTCCTGGCGCCATACCGCTGTGAGAGCCACTCCAGTTCATCGACCGTCCGCCCCGGATCCTTCTGCCTGAAATTCTGGTGATCGAGCGTCAGCGCGCAAAATGCACAGTCCTTGTAATAGCATCCGCGGGAGAACTGAATCGGCAACACCGGCTCCGGCGACAGGTATCGGTCGAGCGGAAAGCCGTCGTAATTCGGCGCGGGCAGCTGATTCACGTTTTCGGAATAGAAGGGCTGATTGACCGTGATCTTGCCGTCCTTCCGGTAAATCAGATTCGGCACTTTACTGTAGTCTTTCTTACCGGCCAGCTGGTTCACCAATTCCAACAGCGCCGTTTCGCCTTCGAACACGACGATGTCGTCGGCCAATTCAAAAAGGTTGGGACAGCGGCGGACATTATCGACGAGGCGGGTGAAAATGCTTCCCCCGATCGTGATGTGGAGATCCGGCGCCGTCTCTTTAATCAGCTTGCAGAGTGTCAGACCGGGAATAATTTGCGAGGTCGCCGTGATGGACACGCCGATCAAATCCGGACGATCCTTGACGATCGAGGGAATGAACAGGTCCCGGAAGAGACTGCGGTAGGGATTCTGCGCGTCGTCTTGAATGACCTTCATCAGGTCCTTCGACGAATAGATCGAGTAATTGCCGAACTGATTGTCGACGACGGTCAGTCTGGTCGGGAAATAGATCGAGGACACCAGCTCCAGCCACTTGTCGATCATGAATAGACTGCCCCGGTAGGCATCCAGATCGTAAAAGCCTTCGCCGCGTAACGTCTCCTTGGCTAACTCGATCCGTTCTTCCAGATACACGAATCGGTCGAGCGAATCAGCCACCTTTGAGTAATGTTCCCGGCTCCCGTGGCCCGTTTCTCCTGATTGGGACCGCTCAAGCTCGCGCTGTTTGCCGATCAATTGTTGATAGACCTGGGCCGCATAGCTCTTGGTCAACATGCGATCCAGCAGCTCGATCCCAAGATCGCGCTGCGAGACATCCGATACGCCGCCTTGATGAAGAAATCCCGTGAGCGAAGGGAGACTGAGATAGGGCTGGGACGGATGCCATGTCGGAGGAAAAAGGAGCGAGACTTTCATACGACGAGCATTCCAATTCTTTCGAAATATCAGAGAGTTTTGAGTTAAAACCTATGTGGGGTTATACCCTCCGCGCTGAATGAAATGCAACTCTGGAATCGTCGTCCTCCGATATCGGCGCGAACACCTCGAGCCGAGTAGAAAAAGAGAGGCTCCGGACCAATTCGTCATATCGCATGACGCTGATCCGGAGCCTCAGTTCTGTCTCTCCCATGGAGGCCGATCGCCTCCACAACCCTACACCGACTACAACTTCAGCGTAAACCAGGTGGAGAGTGACTTCATCCCGTTCCGTTCAATGTTCGCCCCATCCCACACCGCAAATGCGATCGGGATAGACAGCCCGGACTTGAATTGCGTGTCGTTGGCATCGCTGGTTTCCAGCGTCCGCTTCACAACCACGCGCCAAGTCGGACCAGAATAGGCTCCGCCCTTGACGGATCCTGACGGCTCCCACACCCCGTTACCGATGACATCTTGATGCGATTGGGTGGTCAACGTGCTGAACCCGTTCGCGCTCAAGTCTTCCACCGAGCTGACACGCAGCGTCGGATCGGACATGATGTTCCCGGACCAGATGCCGGGATTGAAGGGGCCAAGGCTCCGGCCGATCCGATCCGGATAGGTCACACCGCCGGCCGGTTCTTCAAAGTAGAAGTCCCAGAAGATCCCGGGATATTGATCGTCCACATCCCAAATACCGGCGCTGTCCTTGCCGAGGTCCTTCTGCCATTCCGCGTTCCAGCGCCAGATGTTGGTCGTCCCGCCGGATTGTCCCATGCACTGGAACGGAGGCGCACCGGACGTGTTGACCGGAAACATGACGGCGACCTGATCCCGGAAATCCTGCGGGCCGATCGTCGTATCGTTCTTGGTCTGGTCGATCCACTCTAAACGCATCGCGATTTCCTTGCCGTTCGTCATTGCCTTCACGAACACCGACTTCACCGAGATGTTCGGGTGCATCGGTGTGGTGACCAGCTGACCGCTCAGCGGAACCACGACCCCGGGCACACCTTCCCATACCGGGTTGGCGCCATCCATGGGGATCGGCCCCTTGATCGCCTTCGCCGGGATCGTAACCGGCTGGCTGATCGCCAGCGGCACCTGCCCGATCGTCAGCATCGCGCCGACGGCGAGGGCAGAGAGAAGAATGGCAAACACCAATCCTTTGTTGGCCGTCTGCACTACGCGCATATGACTAATCCCTCCTCTCAACGAATAAAGATTACAACACCTCGGAAGAGACCGCTGCCATGAAGCTCGGCATCCTGTCGAACCGCCTACGCGGTCCCGACCGGCCCCTTCTCGTCCTTCTCCTTGTCCTTATCCTTGCTGTCCATGAACGACTGTGCGCCCACCTCATTAAGCAACAGACTCAGTTCATTACCCTGATCCTGTGCGCCGCATTCATACGTTTGGCCTTCGGGAGAATTGAAGGTCGCTGGCCGATAATCGGTTTCCGTGTAGGGCTGAGGCGCCACTCCCAAAAACGCCGTTTCAAACTCCATCCAATCGGCCGTCATATCCGCGACCAATTTGAAGAGACCGGAGTCCGCTTTCTTGCCCAGCATACGGCAAAAGAGCGGCACCCACCGGCCGATATGGTTTTTGACGAATTTCTTCTGCGCGTCCACAACGATCTGCGTTTTCTCAGCCCCGTCATGGCAGCGCGAATACGACTCTTTGTAGGCGAGAAAATGCATGAACTCGAACTCGACACTCAGATGATCCAGCCGTTCGTGAATGTCCTTGGAGAGCTCTACGCCG
>SXPO01000012.1 GCA_005793285.1 Nitrospiraceae bacterium | reverse complement strand
ACTCTTGAACCCCAGCGAGTCCAGCGCATGCTCAATCGCCTTGCCTTGCGGGTCCAAGATGCCTTGTTTTAACGTCACATGAATTTTCGCTTTCACTTGTGGCTCCTCTGCTCCGACGCTTTAGTCTGACGATCCACATAGTTCTTAATCCAGAATATGACTGCAATGGTCAGGCCTCCGGCACACATCAGCCCGATGAACGCCCAGCGCCACGGCGATTCATTCAGACGATAGGCCATCACGCCGATGATGGCCGCCCAGACCACCACCGATGCGATCAAACCATAATTCAAATATGCCCGCAGCATTGTTCCTCTTCTTCCCTCTTACCATCTCTAAGGGGATGGCGGGGTTGTACTCAACTGCGCGCATGCAACGAGCATCGCCCGCTTTGATCCAATCCAATCAATCCCGCATGCGCGTTGCGCGAGCAAAGAGGACGACCCAGCCGTCGCCTTCTTCCCTTCACCCACATACCCGCTTCAACACTTCCTGATACGCCTCTTCGATCTTGCCCATGTCCTTCCTGAACCGGTCCTTGTCCATCGACTCGCCGGTCTCCATGTCCCAGAGACGGCAGGTATCGGGAGAAATCTCATCGGCCAGAATCAGCTTGTTATGGAACAGGCCGAACTCAAGCTTGAAATCCACGAGTTGCATCTTCCGCTCGGCAAAGAACGGCTTCAACACGGCATTGACCTTGTGGGCCAGTTCGCGCAATTCGCGCAACACCCCCGGTGTCGCCACGTTCATCAGGCGAAGATGGTCGTCATTGACCAGCGGATCGCCAAGCGCATCGTTTTTGTAATAGAACTCGACGATCGCCGGCTCGATCGCATCACCGACGCGCAAGCCCAATCGCTTCGCCAAGCTGCCGGCAACGAGATTGCGCACCACGACTTCGACCGGCACAATCGCAACTTTCTTGGTCAGCATCTCCCGGTCGCTCAGCCGCTTGAGGAAATGCGTCGGAATTCTGTTCTCCTCGATCAGCGTAAACATCCGCTCCGACACCTTGTTGTTGACGACACCCTTATCGACGATGGTGCCGCGCTTCTCGGCGTTGAATGCGGTTGCATCGTCCTTAAAATAGTGAACGACCTGATCCGGCCGTGCAGCCGTAAAAATCTTCTTGGCTTTTCCCTCGTACAACATCGATCCAATCACATCCATCAATCGCCTCGGGCTGGCTATGCTACTGCGCGAGCACTTCGATCATGTCGTCCAACGACTTCACGACGCCGATCAGCGTGGGATGACCGAGCCGACGTGTGTACTGAAACTCTTTGACCTTCTCCAGCGACAGAATCAGGCTGTGGAAATCTTCCAGCCTGGACGTCTCAAAATAGGTGATAAAATCCAGATCGTCCAATCCGCTGGAATGATAGAGCTTCCGCTTTACGGTCTTGATATAGGGCAACGTGGCCTCTGTATGTTCCTGCATCATTGCCGCGCGCTTATCCTGATCCAGCGCCCACCACTCCGCACTCTTTCTGACCGGAATCACAATGGCATAGGGCTTGGGGCCCGGCTCGCTGACTCCCTTCAAGTCCGCTTTCAGCTGATCCGGGAACCCTGGTACGTAGTTGGCCCTCTTGGTAAGGCCATGCATGAGTCCGTCCCCTTTGAGATGCTTACCGAAGGCGCTGTTCTGAAGATCCAAAAGAAAGTGCTGGGTATCCCGCAGCTCAGACGCATGCACCCGAAACATCAGATCCCCATAGTCGGACAAGCCACGCAGAAGATAGAGATCGACAGCGATCTTTTCCCGATGTTGTTCGACCACACCCTTCAACAGAGCCAACTGGCCGATCCTGGTTGCCTGATCCTGCTTCCCCCATGTTTCGCCAAGGCTGAATGTGGCAAAGGTGCCGAACACACCAGGTTCGCTAAGCAGCTTGTCCCGATCCGCCCCTCCAAAAGAGAGCGGCGCCCAAAGACAGAGGCTCATCACAAGAGCCGAAGCAATGATACCGGCTCGCCGTATCCCGATCATGTGCGTCCTTTCGTCCGTCGACCGACCTGCTTTCCCCCTTGATCACGAAACACCCGCTGAAACACTCGGTCAAGGTGCCGCAGATAATACTTCGGATTGAAACACCCGGCAATCTCGCGTGGTGTGAGATGCTGCGAGACAAAGGGGTCTTTGCACACCAATTCCTGCAACCCGCCTGATCCCGTCCATGACGCCATAGCGTTTCGCTGGACCGCCTCGTATGACTCCTTCCGCTGCGCACCTTTGTCAATCAGCGATAACAGCAGCCGCTGCGAGTAGACGAGCCCGCCCGTCAGTTCTAAGTTCCGCGCCATGCGATCCGGATAGACAACCAGATCCTTGATGAGATCCGTCACCTTCGCCAGCATGTAATCGATGAGAATGGTGCTGTCCGGCATGATCACGCGCTCGACCGAAGAATGGCTGATGTCCCGTTCGTGCCAAAGAGCGACATTTTCCATCGCAGCCAGACTGTTAGCCCGTACCAACCGCGCCAAACCGCAGAGATTT
>SXPO01000093.1 GCA_005793285.1 Nitrospiraceae bacterium | reverse complement strand
TCGCAGGCCTGGCCGATGACGATCGGACCGGACCCGATCATGAGAATAGAACGGATGTCTGTGCGTTTTGGCATAGGTTCCTATGAGAACAGCGCCGGACGGCCGGACTGGGGCATGGGCCCGATTGGAGGACGGTATGGGTCCGGGATCGTCACCGGCGGTACGACGCCTCCTCCCGGTCCTCGATAGTATTTCAAGGCGCCAGGCAACCAGGCTTCAATCTGATTGATGCGGGAAACATCGGACGGGTGAGTCGACAAGAACTCCGGAATCGTTTGCTGCGATCGAAAACAGGCCTTGCCGATCAGCTGCCTGGGACAGCCGCTCATGCGCTCCCAAAACGGCACGGCTTCACGGGGATCGTAACCGGCCTGGGCCATCAGCCGGAGCCCGATCAAATCCGCTTCTGATTCCTGGCTCCGCCCGAACGGCAGCGATACCCCGACTCCGTAGGCGCTCATCGCCGCCATGGCCGCATCCGGACGCCCCGCCATCGCTCCTGCGGCAAGCGCGCCGACCTGTCCGATGGTTTCCAGAATCCCGCGGCTATACCGTTCCGCTCCATGACGCTGCAGCGCATGCGCCACTTCATGCCCCATTACGGTGGCCAATCCATCTTCAGTCTTCGTGAATTTGAGAATGCCGGTGAACACCGCAACCTTGCCGCCCGGCAGGGCAAAGGCGTTGACCATCTTCTCGTCGTCGATGACGGCGAATTCCCATTGATACTCTGGCTTTGCGGCAGCAGCGGCAATTCGATTGCCGACCCGATGGACCATTTCATTGATTTCCAAATTCTGGCTCAGCCTGGCTTTGCGCAAGACCTCGTGGAATGCGCTGACACCCATGGCCATTTCTTTTTCTTCAGAGATGTAGATGAATTGATCGCGGGACGTACCAGGCGCGCGATAACAACCAGCCAGCATGGACAGGAATCCACCGGCGGCCCCCATGCTCAAGAGCCACGAGAGCCCCATGGCTCCTCGAATGCCATACCCGAGCAACGCGCGGCGCCCGATCGACGCAGAACACACAGGATCGACGGAATGGTCGAATGCCCCTGCCATGAGGAATTCCTGAGATTGCCTATGCAGGTCCGATCGGCTCATGCGTGGTTAGGGCATCCAGAGATACATGAACTGTGGGGTGCCTCCTCGCGCAAGCGCCATGACATCGAGATCGGCAAATCCCGCCAGCGGACCTGGCGCGAGAAGCTTGGAATAGATATTGTTCGAATACTCACCGGGCCGCTGATAGGTCACCACTCGCGCTTCCGGAAGCTTCGCATTTTTCTTCGCCAGCTCGATGGCATCTTCCAGATAGCCGAGATCGTCTACGAGGCCCGCCGCCTTCGCCTGATCGCCCGTATAGATCCGTCCATCGGCCAGCTTTTTAATCTGCTCCATCTGCAGCTGCGGACGGCCCTCCTGCACAATGGTCAAAAACCGCTGATAGAACGAATCGATCAAGCCTTGAAAGATCGCCCGCTCCTCCGTCGTCATCACGCGAAACGGCGACCCCATATCTTTGCGGGGACCGGACGTGACCGCGGTCGCTTCGACTCCCACCTTTTCCAGCAATCCTCTGGCATTGATCGTCAGCATGATGACGCCGATGCTTCCCGTGACCGAGGAAGGATGCGCCAACATCGTATCTGCGGCCGCAGCGATATAGTATCCCCCGGACGTGCCCAGATCCATAATCGAGGCGACGATCGGAATTTTCTTAGATGCTTTGAACGCTTTGAGTTCGTGATGAATAATGTCCGACGCCGTCACTGTACCGCCGGGCGAATTGATCCGGAGGACGACGGCTTTAACCTGGTCATCCTGCGTGGCTTTCGCCAACTGCTCCTTGATTCTCGCTAGGAGACTCGGCGCGGGGATCAAACCGTCCTTCTCCTGCGAACTGATCATACCGGAGACCTCGATCAGCAGCACCTTGGCCGCTCCCGTGCCGCCGACCTGCGTCTCTTGGAGGGGCCCTTGGCCTGGAAGCAGCGTGAAATTGAAGGTGCAGCCTGACACCGACAACCCGACAAACAACAATGCAAGGAACCGATTACGCATGGTGGGTCTCCATAAGCCGTACGAATTCCTCGAACAGATAGGCCGAATCATGCGGCCCCGGAGAGGCCTCCGGATGATACTGAACCGAAAATGCCGGCTGATCCATACAGACCATGCCTTCGATCGAATAGTCGTTCAAGCTGAGATGCGTGATCGACAATCTTCCATGCTTGGTATCGACTGTCGGCGGACTATTCGGCGCCTCATTGAACGGCACAAGGCTCTTGACGGCAAAGTTATGGTTCTGCGACGTGATCTCAACCTTCCTGCTCCGCAGATCGATCACCGGATGATTCGCGCCATGATGTCCGAACTTGAGCTTATAGGTTTCAAGCCCGAGTGCAAGCCCAAAAATCTGATGCCCCAAGCAAATGCCGAAGATCGGATAGCGGCCGATCAGCGTCCGCACTGCTTCCACGGCATAGGGAACGCCTTCTGGATCGCCGGGCCCGTTGGAGAGGAAAATCCCGTCAGGCTTGCGCGCGTCGATCTCGGCGGCCGTTGTCGACGCCGACACGACGGTGACATGGCAACCGACATCGACCAGCCGATTCAGGATATTCTGTTTGACCCCAAAATCATAGGCAACGACCCGCCACGGTCGGCGGTGCTGTCTGTCCGATCTGCTCCCGCCTCCGTCCGGTGTCCAGCTTCCAGATCCGGCCTTCCATTCATACGGCCGCTCACAGGTGACTTCCGCCGCTAAGTCGCGTCCGATGATTCCTGGCGCTTCCCGCGCTTTGGCCACAGCCTGTGCCGCATCGAGCGTTCCGTGCGTAATGACCCCTTGCTGCGATCCATACTCGCGCAAATGTCTCGTCAACGCTCTGGTATCGAGCCCTTCGATCGCCACAACCTTCGCCTGCGTCAAATACTCGTGAATCGTGTGCGTGCCCCGCCAATTACTGGCCAGGCGGCTGGCGTCCATCACCACGAACCCCTCCGCCCACAGGCGGCGGGACTCACTGTCTTCCGCTGTCGTTCCGTAATTCCCGATATGGGGGCAGGTCATCGTGATGATCTGCCCCTTATAGGAGGGATCGGTCAACACCTCCTGATAGCCGGTCATGGCCGTGTTAAACACGACTTCCCCGACCGTCTCACCTTCGTACCCGAGCGCGCGCCCCTCGAAACATGCGCCGTCCGCCAATGCCAACAGAGCTTTTTTCATAGAACCTGCCCGCTCGGACAGAGCGTCCGTTTTGACTTCATTCCAATCAACAGCACCCCCAGCACCAAATTGACGATATCGAGCACTCGAATAGGCATCAAGACACGAAACAACGACTCGAAGGCCGCCTTTTTAGCCGTTTCCTCTTGTGCCGCAAAAGCCTGCGCTTGAAGCGTGGCAGCCTGCGGATGCAACGCCAGAATCACGACTGCAGCGATCACCACCATCAGAGCCAACAGGATCATCTCTCCTTGGCCAACCGCCGCAGCCGGCTCTCTACTCCACCAGCGATAGAGGGACGAGGCACACAACAGCGCCATAGCCCCGATCACGAACCGATGATACCCCTCGAACGCCCTTGTCAGAAACAGCCCGCCTGAATCCTGTCCGCCGAACGTATTGAACACCGCCGGGATCACCG
>SXPO01000092.1 GCA_005793285.1 Nitrospiraceae bacterium | reverse complement strand
TGGATCGGGCACGAGCTGGAGCGAAAAGACGCGGAGGCCAACCTCCATCGCGCGAAGGAGCAAGCGGAAGCGGCCAGCCGGGCCAAAAGCGAGTTCCTCGCGACCATGAGCCACGAAATCAGAACCCCGATGAACGCCATCATCGGCATGTCGGACCTCCTCGCGGACAGCCCCCTCTTACCCGAGCAGCAGGAGCATCTCGGTATCTTGCGGCGGTCCAGCACGAACCTCCTCGATCTGATCAACGACATTCTGGACCTCGCCAAAGTCGAATCCGGGCACATCGACCTCGAACAGATCGGCTTCGACCTCCATGAAGTCCTGGACAAGGCGACCGAACTCATGGCGCTCCGGGCGCAAGAAAAGGAGATCGAGCTCCTGGTCTCCGCCGCGCCGGATGTGCCGGTCGAACTGATCGGCGACCCCCAGCGCCTGCGGCAAATCATCGTGAACCTCGTCGGCAACGCCATCAAGTTTACCGACCGCGGAGAAATCGCCGTCCGCGTCACCAACGATCCCGAGGCAAGCCAGCCCGGCGCTTTGCGCTTCGCCGTGTCGGACACGGGCATTGGCATCCCGGCAGAAAAGCTCAGCCATGTCTTCGACCGGTTCACCCAAGCCGACGGCTCGACCACAAGGCTCTACGGCGGCACCGGATTGGGCCTGGCCATCTCCAAGCAGTTCGTCGAGCACATGAAGGGGAAGATCTGGGTCGAGAGCACCCTCGGAAAAGGCAGCACCTTCTACTTCACCGCCCGCTTCGCCATACCGGACAACCCGAGCGCCGCCGCCTCCTCGCCCGGCAACGAACTGATGGGGATGAAAACCTTGCTGGTCAGCAACAACGACGGCTGCCGCAGGCTCGTCGGCGAAGCGCTGCAATCCTGGGGCGCCACCGTCGATGACGCCAGCGACGAAGACTCAGCTCTGGCCATCCTGACCGGCAGGGAACCAGGCGCCCCCTCCTCCCCCACCTTGATGTTCCTCGACCTGGGGGACCTCTCCCTGGAGCACACGCCGCACCGCATGAAGCTGATCCAGATCGCGAAAGACCGCGGCGTGATGGTGATTATTTTCGTCTCCGACGTGCGCAGCATGAACATCCGGCATGCCTACAGCCTGGGGCTGGGCGGCTACGTCACCAAACCCCTGACCAAACGGAAACTGTCCCATGCCATCGGCATGGCCATCAAACGCAGTGCAAGCACAACAGGCTACGACCAGGCCAACAGCCCGGCCAGGACAGACATCCAGGCGACGATCCTCATCGCGGACGACTCAGCCGACAACCAGATCCTCATCCGGTCCTACCTGAAACAGTCCGGCTACAAGCTGGAGACAGCCGAAACGGGAAAGGTCGCGGTCGAAATGCACCGGGCCAAACACTACGACCTGGTGCTGATGGACGTGCAAATGCCCGTCATGGACGGACATACCGCCACCAGAACCATCCGGGAATGGGAAAAGACCTCCAACCGAAAGCCCACCCCCATCATCGCCTTGACCGCCCATGCCTTCCAGGAAGAAATCCAACGAAGCATGGCAGCAGGCTGCTCCGACCACCTGACCAAACCCATCAGAAAAGACACCCTCCTCGACGCCATCCACAAGTGGCTCTCGCAAGCAGCCTAGAATCCGCACCGATCGACTGTCCTCGGACTCAGAAAAAACAGACTACGCCTGTCGAGGAAAGCGTTTAAGATCACAATTTACGACCTTAAAGATGGGGAGTCTTCGGGGCGATGCCCAACCTCACAGCCCGCCCCTCACCCCATGCCGTCCAATGGCTCGCAACTTGTCGATGTATGTACAGTGTGCGCACAGTCTGATATAGTGACGGCACGCAAAAGGAGGCATCGCATGAAACAATCAGAAGCCAAAGCCGTGGGGGGACAAGGGCAAACCATCAACCTCCGCGCCAGCCATAAACAGAAAGCTTTGATCGACCGGGCGGCGGAAATGCTCGGCCGAAGCCGGTCCGATTTCATGCTCGACACCGCCTGTCGGGAAGCGGAAACCGTCCTGCTGGATCGGCGCTACTTCTCGCTCTCGCGAGAGACATTCAAACGTTTTACCGCCCTGCTCGATGCACCGCCCGCACGCAACCAAAAGCTCCGCCGTCTCCTTCGCACCAAAGCCGTGTGGGATAAATGAGCGACGACCCTGAAGCCATCAAGCCGCCCGAGAAACTATCCACCACGCACGACCTCCTGAGCTTCGATTCCGGCGAGCCGGTGCTGGACGACTGGCTTCGTCGACGCGCCCTTCACAACGAAGCCAGCGGAGCCTCTCGCACCTATGTTGTCTGTGTGGGAAAAACCGTGATGGGATACTACACGCTCGCCGTCGGCGCGGTGGCACATGCAGAAGCGCCAGGGCGGGTGAAACGCAATATGCCTGACCCATTGCCCGTCATGGTGATCGGACGACTCGCGGTCGATAAAACTGTCCAGCGACGTGGCATCGGCAAAGGGTTACTGCGTGACGCGGTATTACGTACGGTGCAAGCAGCAGAGATCGCCGGTATCCGGGCAATTCTCGTCCATGCGATCTCGGAACCGGCCAAACGTTTCTATGAAGGATGCGGCTTTACGGCCTCCCCCATCGACCCGCTGACGGTCATGTTGACCGTCGCTGAAGCGGAACATATCTTGAACGGCACAGACTGACACCCGCAGAAGCCGCACCGACCTCCAAGACTTAAAAAAGCGAATGGCTGCCCTCGATGTGAACGTTTGAGGCCACAATTTGTGACCACAAAGACGGATCGTCTTCGAGACGATTCGCGAACTCATGGCCGACGGAGCCCAAGATCAAACGAATCGGGTTCAAACCCTAACTACGTAACCGCTATCGATTCCCCTGGGCCAACCTCTAATTCATTAGAAGATGGCCAACACGCTCCTCGCTGCCAGTAACCACACCAAAGCTTTCGGAATCTGGCTTAGGACATCAAAAAAATGCGAATCTCAAGCCTAGCATTAGCCTCACAATTCTCTCACGCCACAGAGTAATGGATACATCCACGTCTTTGCAGTAAACTCGCCGCGGCAGACTTCATTCGTAATTAGACGGCACGAACCATTACATGAGCGATAACATTCTCTCGCATAACGAAATGTGTCGGCGCGAAGGTATTAGCCTCCAGCGGGGAATGAATTTCGGCCTTAGCGGAAATCATTCCGTCATTCTGATGTCACTGCGCAACAATGCTCCATACCGTGATCGTCTCGAAGACAGCGGAACAACGCTGATCTATGAGGGCCACGACCATCCAAAGGTCACGTCCTGCCCTAACCCAAAAGTGGTTGATCAACCCAGAACCCTGCCCTCAGGAAAACTCACTCAAAGCGGCAAGTTCCATGAAGCCGCGCAGAGATTCAAAAGCGGAAAACGTGCCCCAGAGCGAGTTCGCGTCTATGAAAAAATTCGCTCAGGCATATGGTCATACAACGGGGTCTTTCATCTCGTTGACGCCTGGCAGGAGCCTGACGAACATAGAGTTATCTACAAGTTCAAACTCGTGGCGGTGAAAGGTGACGAGGACTTTGCTCAGCCAGTTCACATGGACGCAGAGCGGCGACGAATAATTCCAACTGCAGTCAAACTTGAAGTATGGAAAAGAGATGGCGGGAAGTGCAGGTTATGTCGTAAGCTTCCCCCAATCTGAGACGGTCCAACAGGAGAACTTTCTGGCACAATAGTCACCCTAGCCAGGAGGTTCTCATGCGCCAGTCGAAGTTTACCGAGACGCAGATCGTATCAATTCTGAAGGAGGCCGATGCCGG
>SXPO01000091.1 GCA_005793285.1 Nitrospiraceae bacterium | reverse complement strand
GGAAACCGATATCACCCCAACCAGTCTGTTATCGGTGCTCCGTGAGATCGAGCGCTCGCTTGATCGGGATGAAGACAACCGATCGGGCCCCAGAACGATAGACCTGGACATTCTTTTCTACGGACAGCAGGTAATCGATCAAGCTGGTTTAGTGATCCCGCATCCCAGGCTGCATCAACGCCGATTTGTCCTCATGCCCTTGAGCGAACTCGATCCCTTGTGGGTGCATCCGGTCCTACAACGGACCATCACCCAGCTGCTTGCTGCAGTGAAGGATCGACCGGAGGTGCGGTTGCTGTTTCCTCAGCCCTCGACCCGGTACGGCTCTCGGCCCGCATGTAGCTCACCGCCCGGCGCATGAAGATCGTTCATTCTCCTCAGGTGATGACGGCATGGAGTCTCCGCCTCAGGCGGGAAGGCGTCACCGTGGGCTTCGTGCCGACAATGGGCGCGTTGCATGACGGCCATCGGGCACTGATTCGGGCTGCGCGTCTGCAATGCGATGCGCTGGTGGTCAGCATTTTTGTGAATCCAACGCAATTCGGCCCCACCGAGGATCTGGCCAAATATCCTCGCCCTCTGGCGAACGATCGGCGGCTGTGCAGGGCGGAAGGTGTGGATCTGTGTTTCGAACCATCCGTGGCGGCCATGTATCCGGAAGGGTTTCAGACGACCGTCGCGGTTCCGGCCATTGCCCGCCGATGGGAAGGAGCAGCGCGCCCACAGCACTTCGCCGGTGTGGCCACCGTGGTCACGAAACTCTTCGGTATGGTCCGTCCCGATATTGCCCTGTTCGGGCAGAAAGATTATCAGCAGGCAGCGTTGATTCGGCGGCTTGTAAACGATCTGAATATGGGAGTGGCGATCATCGTCCATCCTACCGTACGCGAGAAAGACGGGTTGGCGATGAGTTCACGCAATGTATATCTCTCACCGGAGCAGCGGACCATTGCCGCGACGCTGTACAAGAGTCTTCAGGCGGGGGCTGAGGTGATTCGAAAGGGAACGACTGACATTCAGGCCATTCAGTTGGCGATGGCGACGATGATCGAACAGGAACCTGCCGTAACGGTCGATTATCTTGTGGCCTGCGATCCGCTCACGTTGGACCCCCTCTCTTCAGTGACCTCGCGCGCCCTGCTCTTGGGCGCCGTCCGCCTTGGTTCCGTTCGCCTGATCGATAATCTTGTTGTTGCTGCGCCTCGCACGCGAATATCACAGCGGTGTGGTTGATGTGCATTGGGCGGCTGCTGCATCGGTCATAGGTTGTTCCTGTTGCGCCTCCAATATCGGTTCTAGCTTCGCAGGCGAATAGGTCGGAGGTTTCATCCACTTGCCGTCGGCACGTTTGTAGCCGCCGACCTTGCTGAGGTTCGACCGATGAACTTCCTGGAAGACCGGTTTCATGTCGATTCCATACGAGACCGCCGTGCCGTAGACCACGTACAATAAGTCGGCCATTTCTTTGGCCACCGATGCCAGGTTTCCTGTCGCCATTGATTCTTTCAACTCATCGAATTCCTCTTGGATGAGGCGAAGGCGAAGCTGTTTGGTTTCGTCGGTTGGATTCGCGGGAGCAGTCTGGATCAGGATTTCGAACTTCCGGTGAAAGTCTTCAACCATCGTTTGTTCGTCGGTCATACAGTCTCCTTAGTCGGTCTCAAACGGCAAGGTGTTGCGTGGAACGATCTCTGCCGCTTCGAGTTGCGGGATCTCTTTGTCGGACGAGACGCCCAACTCCTTGAATCGGCGAGCGGCCGGGAGAACCCTCGTCTCCAGCGAGCCCACTGCGCGATTATAGGCCAACACACTCTTGCCCAAGGCTTGCCCGATATCGTTGACATGCTCGGCGAACACCGCCATACGTTCATAGAGTTCTTTTCCAAGCCGGCCTGCTTCTTCGGCATGGGCGTTCAATTGTTGCTGCCCCCAGCCATAGGCCACGGCGCGAAGCAGCGCCACGAGCGTCGTTGGGGTCGCCAGAATGACTCTACGGGCAAATCCTTCTTCGATAAGACGCGGATCTTGATCCAGCGCGGCTCCAAGGAACTGTTCACCGGGGAGAAACAGCACGACGAATTCTGGCGCGCGGACGAACTGGGACCAGTATGCCTTCAACGATAGTTCATCCATCCGGTGCCGCACCTGCTCAGCGTGGCGGCGTAACGCTTCCGTTCGTTGTGCCTCATCGCGCGCGTCATGCGCGTCGAGATAGGCCGCGAGTACGGTCTTGGCATCCACGATGATCTGACGCCCGCCCGGCAGTTGTACGACCATATCTGGGCGGAAACGGCCGCCCTCGCCGGTGATGGATTGCTGCTCGACAAAATCGCAGTGGCCCACCATCCCGGCAAGCTCGACCACCCGCTTCAGCGTGATTTCACCCCATTGGCCTCGCACTGTCGGCGCGCGCAACGCTTTCACCAGATTGCCCGTTTCCTGTTGCAACCGCTGGTGCGATTCCGCCAGTGACTTCAGGTGCTGGTCTAATCCGCCATAGGCTGACTGGCGCGATTGTTCCAAGAGACGCATGTGTTCGTCATACCGTTGCAACGATTCATGCAGCGGGCGCACCAAGCCATCGATCGCTTGTTGCCGTTGGGCCAGTTCGCCTTCCGCCTTGACATGGAGGGATTCAAATGACACGGCGGCCAGTTTCAGGAACGCCTCGTTGTTTTGTTTGAGTGCTTCGCCGGAAAGAGCCTGGAAGGAACCGAGAAGTTCCTGACGCGCTTGGTCGAGCAACGTCGTCTGATCGGCGAGTTGCTTCGTCATGTCTTCTATTCTGGTCTCGGCGGCGGTTCGCGCTTGTTGAGCCTCGGCAAGCGCTTGGCGGACGATTGTTTCCTCTTGCCGTTCACGATCCAATTGTCTCCGCAGTTCGTCGGCCGTTGCCTCGGCTCGCTGGGATTGGGCGCGCAAGCGGCTTGTGACCCAGAGGCCCGCGAGCAAGCCGCCAAGAAGGAGTCCGATTGCGAGGCCCGCTGCGAGGGGGAGGATGTCACTCATAGATTGACTGCTCCGTCTGAGTTTTGCGTAGGCCCTGTCATTGGGTATGAAGAAGTATGAATCATTGCATAGTGACTGAGAGTTCTACGGAAATTCTTGGGGAAGGTCAAGAAGGCAAAGACCTCTATACGATAAGGCCTAGCTCTGTTTATCCAGCAAAAGTATCACTGTGAACTTGGTTCAAAATCGATGGCTCCCGCCCTCGCATCCAGCCGTACGAGTCGTCCCTCTGGCAGCCTTGTCATGGCCCCCTCAACATTTGCTACAGTTGGGAGTCCATATTCACGGGCAATGATGGCGCCATGCGATAGCGTGCCACCCATTTCCACGATGAGTCCTCCGGCGACACCAAAAAGCGGAGCCATGCCGGGGTCAATGACGGGAGCCACCAGGATATCTCCTGGTGTCACCTTGCTCCAATCGGCCAAGGACTGGATAAGGCGAATCGGTCCCACTACGAGTCCTGCGCTGATAGGCAGGCCGGACAACCGGCCGGTCGCGTCACGGCGATCGAAAGAGGGAGTTTCTCGGCTCGCTGTTTCCCAATCACGAACGGTATCGGGAACCTGTCTAGTCGCATTGCGTTCCCGTTCAGCTCGACGCGCGGCGATCGCGGCTCGCCAATCGCACTGTTCTCCCGCCGCCAGTGCGGCTCGGTCCTCAATCGTCAGGAAAAAGATATCGTCCCGCGTATCGCACAGACCCTCCACAACCAGAAGATCTCCAAGGTGCAGCAATACATTGCGGGCCGCCGCCGAGTAGTACATCAAGTGATGGCGATTAGCCTCGCGCAGAGCGAAAAACAGGCAGAGCCGGCGATACCACCAGGAGAAGACCGCCCATCGATCCAGGCGCAGCCCCATACGTTGTTTGATTGTTCTCAATGCCGCCGTTCTGATCATTTCCTGGCGGAAAAGAATCGCCTTTCGATCGGGCAAGGGTGCGCTTATCTGCATGCGCAGGACCG
>SXPO01000090.1 GCA_005793285.1 Nitrospiraceae bacterium | reverse complement strand
CGACCAACCATCTGGACGCCGAGTCGGTCCAATGGCTTGAGCAACATTTGCAGCAATACAAGGGCACGGTCATCGCGGTGACCCATGACCGCTCTTTCCTCGACAATGTGGCCGGATGGATTTTGGAATTGGACCGTGGCCACGGCATTCCCTTCCAGGGCAATTACACATCTTGGTTGGAGCAGAAAAAAGATCGATTGGAGAAGGAAGAGAAGGCGGAGTCGAAGCGCCAAAAGACGCTGGAACATGAGCTCGAATGGATCAGAATGTCGCCCAAAGCCCGCCAGTCCAAGGGCAAGGCGCGGTTGAATCGCTATGAGGAGCTGGTCAACCAGCGGCAAGACAATGTGGCGGAGGATTTGGAAATTTACATTCCGCCGGGACCCAGGCTGGGCGACATCGTGGTTGAAGCCACAGGAATCGGCAAGGCCTTCGGCGACAATCTGCTGTATGAGAATGTGAGTTTCAGCCTGCCGAAGGGCGGGATCGTCGGTGTAATTGGGCCGAACGGCGCTGGCAAGACCACCATGTTCAAAATGATCATCGGCAAGGAAAAGCCGGATGCAGGATCGATCAAGGTCGGCGAGACGGTCAAGCTCGGCTACGTGGATCAGGACCGCAGTCTGGATGGGAACAAGACGGTGTACGAAATCATTTCCGACGGCCAGGACACCGTCAGGCTCGGCAAGATGGAGGTCAATGCCAGAGGCTACTGCGCCCGCTTCAACTTTGCCGGGACCGATCAACAGAAGAAGGTGAAGGAGCTCTCAGGCGGTGAGCGCAATCGTGTCCATCTGGCCCGCATGCTGAAGGAGGGGGCGAATCTCATCATCCTGGACGAGCCCACGAACGATTTGGATGTGAATACGCTGCGCGCCCTCGAAGAGGGGCTGGAAAACTTCGCCGGTTGTGCCGTCATCAGCAGCCACGACCGGTGGTTTCTCGATAGGATCGCCACTCACATCCTTGCGTTCGAGGGCGATAGTAAAATCGTCTGGTTCGAGGGTAACTATAGTGAGTACGAAGCGGATCGGAAAAGACGGCTCGGCAAGGATGCCGATCAGCCCCACCGGATTCGCTACCGAAAGCTCACGCGCCAGTAGGACTCGACTGCAATGGCACCTCGCGCGATCATCACCGGCGCGGCAGGACTGATCGGGCAGTATGTGATGCAGTCTGCCGCTCGATGGGCGCCAGGCTGGGAGGTTCATGGGCTCACGCGTGCCGATCTTGATCTCACGGATCAGGCTGCTGTCGAGCAGACCTGGCAGAGGATCGATCCTCAGGCCGTCATCCACTGCGCGGCTCTGAGCCGCACAAAGGATTGTGAGCATCAGCCAGAACTGGCCCGTCGGATCAACGTGGATGCTACGGCTCAGCTGGCTCGACTCTCCAACGATATCCCGTTTATCTTTCTATCCAGCGGCGAAGTCTTCGACGGCCGGCAGGGCTGGTATCGGGAAGAAGACAGCCCGAACCCCATCAACGTCTACGGCAAAACCAAACTGGAAGCGGAACGGCTTGTTCTGGAGAATCTCCGCCACACGGTGCTGCGGATCGTACTGACGGCGGGAATCTCGCAGCAGGGGGATCGGAGCTTCGTCGAAGACCTGTGCCGCCTGGCCAAACGCGGCGTAAACGCCTCGCTCTATGCCGATGAGTTTCGCACGCCGTTACCGGCTGGTTCTATCGCACGGGCCATCTGGGAACTATGTGCCAAGACCGTACCGGGCCTCTATCATCTCGGTGGTCGGGAACGGTTGTCGCGCTGGGACATTGGACAGGCGCTGTTGCCCTGGTATCCGGAACTGCAAGGTCGGCTCATCGAGGGGTCTGCTCGTTCCCATGCCGGTGCGCCGCGGCCTGCCGATCTCTCTCTGAACTGCGAGAAGATCCAGACCGTCGTGTCGTTTCCTATTCCAGGCTTTCGCAGTTGGCTGGAGAGTCGGATGCATCGAGACGGCGATTTGTGGGACTATGAGCCAGCCTGCCGTAAAAGATAAGTAAGAGTAAGAACAAAGGATACATGATGGGACCAGAAACCGGAATCACTGAATCGGACCCCTTGTCCCTTGTCGTGATCGTCTATCTCGTGATGGCGGTCGTCATGGCGGGGCTGTGGGCGTTGCAGCGGCGTGTGAAGAATGCCTCCATCGGGGATGTTGGATGGTGCTTGGGGCTCATGGCGGCGGCGCTCTGGTATACCACCCAAGCCGACAGCGGGATCGAGCGGATCCTGCTCACGGCCATGTTGGTGGTGTTCTATGCGGGACGATTAGGGCGCTATATTCTCTTCGAACGCGTGATCGGCAAACCGGAAGATGCCCGCTATCAACGCCTGCGGAAGAACTGGGGGGATTCAGAGTCGGCCAAGATGTTCACGTATTTTCAGTTGCAAGCTCTGGCCGTGGCGGTTTTCTCCGTGCCGTTTCTAGTGTTGCTCTGGAATCCCAAGCCTCCATCCTCGCTGATCGAGATAGCCGGGTTGTTGATCTGGGGTATGGCGGTATCCGGTGAGACGAGGGCAGACCGGCAGCTCGCGCATTTTCGCGCCGATCCGCAGAACCATGGGCGCGTCTGCCGGGACGGCCTCTGGCGCTACTCACGCCATCCCAACTATTTTTTCGAATGGCTCCATTGGTGTTCCTATGTTGTGATGACGATGGGAGCGCCAGGCTGGTTATTGACCTGGGTTGGGCCGATTCTTATGGGAGTGCTGCTGATGAAAGTCACCGGCATTCCACGGGCGGAAGAACAAGCGCTGGTGAGCCGTGGGGAGGAGTATCAGAACTATCAGCGGACGACGAACGCGTTCTTTCCCTGGTATCCCAAGAGCCTGTGACGCACAGCGGTTATTCTGAATGTGCGCCGGTTACCGTGCCGTCAAGTCTGCTAGTCTGGCTTTGGCGAGTTCAGCTTGTTTGCTGGAGGGATGGGCGCGAATCAGTTCTTCGTAGAGTTCCCTTGCATGGGGCACATTATTTTGGTTTTCTTCGAACACGGCGGTTTCGAACAAGTCCTTGGCCTTGTCGGAACAGCCAAGTATCAAGAGAAAACCAAGAGCGCAACATATCGCGTGCGGGAATTTCATAGCCATAATCGGACAGCATCCTACTCATTTGAGTATGCGTCTGTCCAGATGGTGGGATCATTTTCTAGCCGGCTGATCCCGTACCGGGGGGCTGTCATCCCCTCGCTTCGGTATGTGGGACAGAGGCTGGGTCTCGTCAACCTTATGAATAATGCTGGTGAAGGGTTGAACCTCAGAATTCATTCTGTCAAAATTCACCGTTGCGTAAGCGCTGGGGCCTCTCCCAATCAGTCTTGGCCGAACATGCCCGCTTGAACAGTCATCGACGACTTCGAATAAGCCCGAGCATTTCTCAAGGAGGTTTGAGGAAATGAAATTCCTCGCAGTTCATCCTGGTCCCTTGATGTACACCAAAATTTATTTGCGGCTGGAACCACTTGGTTTGGAGATGGTCGCGCAAGCCGTTCGTCAGGCAGGGCACGATGTCCGTCTGATCGATCTGCAGGCCGACACCTGGAAAGACTATGAGGCGCTGCTCCGGTCGTGGAAGCCCGATGTCATCGCGTTTGGGTGCAATTACCTCGCGAATGTTCCGGAGATCGTGGACCTGGCGAAATTGACCAAGCGGGAATTGCCGCATTCCTTCGTTTTCGTCGGAGGCCACAGCGCCTCCTTTGTGGCGCAGGACTTTTTGAAGCACGGCGACGGCGCCATCGATTGTGTGCTGAGGGGCGAAGGTGAAGTGGCCGCTCCCAAGCTGTTGGAAGCTGTGGAGCAAGACCGTAAGGCGATTACGAAGGTTCCTGGCGTCGTCACGCTCGACGGTGAAGGACCTCCGCCGAAATTTATCGAGAATCTGGACGATATTCGTCCAGCGCGTGATCTGTTGCGGAACCGGCACAAGTATTTCATCGGCGTGCTGGACCCCTGCGCTTCGGTTGAGTTCGCGCGGGGCTGTCCTTGGGATTGCTCCTTCTGCAGCGCCTGGACATTCTATGGACGCAGTTATCGGATGGTCAGTCCGGAGAAAGCCGTTGAAGATTTGGAGCAGGTTCAAGAACCAGGTATTTTCCTGGTCGATGACGTGGCGTTCATCCAGGGTAAGCAGGGTATGGAGATCGGCGAAGCAGTCGCGCGGCGCGGGATCAAGAAGCAGTACTACATGGAAACACGCGGCGACGTCCTCCTGCGTAACAAGGAAGTCTTCCAGTTCTGGAAGACGCTTGGGCTCCAGTACATGTTCCTCGGTGTGGAAGCCATCGATGCCGAAGGTCTCAAGATGCACCGCAAGCGCATCTCGTTGGGCAAAAACTTCGAGGCGCTGGAATTTGCCAGGTCTCTTGGGATTACCGTGGCCATCAATTTGATTGCGGACCCGGACTGGGACCGGCAGCGTTTTGAGGTCATCCGGCAATGGTGCTTGGAAATTCCGGAGATCGTGAATATCAGCGTCAATACGCCGTACCCTGGAACTGAAAGCT
>SXPO01000001.1 GCA_005793285.1 Nitrospiraceae bacterium | reverse complement strand
TCTGGTCGCCGATGGAAAGACGAACAAGGAGATCGCCAATAATCTCGACTTGAGCGAAAAGACCGTGAAGAATCACGTCCGGAACATTTTCCACAAGCTGCAAGTGTACGATCGCACACAAGCCGCCATTCTCGCGATCCGTAAAGGGCTGATCGAACTGGACCCGCGGCCATAACTCGCGGTTCGTCGCGTGTCTCTTATCTCTCGTGAATCCTGTTTTGCTGGCGGTGCGAGGCGAGCCCCGTGTAGTCGAAAGGCCGATAACGCAGGTGATACGATCGATACCGGTAGTAGTTGTGAGTGCTGAGTTGTAAGTTGTTAGGCGCACATCGCTATTGGCCGCGATCCCTGACACCGCACTCCGTACCCCTCACCATTGAATGTCATCATCTCCGGGCGATCTCATGAAGACCGGCATCCGGCTATTCCCGTTCAGGGTTTGTTTGGTGTCTGGGTGAGGAGGTCGGTTCTTGAGGGAATCTGTGTCAGAAGATCGGGACGAGCTTGAAAGATACCCTGTAAGCGATCGCCTGTGGCATAGATCAAGTTACCCACCTGGTTGCCAAGGGTGAGTCTGCCTGCGATCTTTCCATCTTTCCCGGTGGCCACGAACTCGGCGGCCGGTGCCAGCAGTCCGTAGGGCGCGAGCGGCGAGGATTGCTTGAGCACTCGTTCTTCTGCCGGAAGATTCGCCACCCGGCTTACGAAGAGATCCGTCGCTTCTTGGCTGAGCTTGTCCGTGGGGCGGTCCTCCAGCACCCATTCTCCATTTTCATTGATGAGGACGTACTGGTGGTCGCGGGTGCGGACCGACAACATAGCGATATCCGTGTAGTCGACTCCGAGCAGACGTTTGTCTTGCAGAGTGAAGAGATCCTTCGTCAGGTCTTTGATCGCTGTGGGGCTGACACGATAGAGCGGGGCCTCAGGCGTGGTTTCCGCGATTGCGTCGCCGCTCTGAGGGTCCGGCTGGTAGAGTTGGACGCTTTGGTCGCCTTCTGCCGTATGCAGAGTAATCTTCAGTTTCGGGATGGTCAGGGTTTTGGCTGCTGCATCCCGCTCAGGGCCCGGGTCGATGATGCTCAGTGCTTTCAGGTCTTCCAGGCGGAACATCAATGAACGGACTTCCGTTTGATCGGCTTCGGCTTCGATCGGGTAGCGGATTTTCCAAGACGGTTTCGGTTTGCCCTTGGACATATTGTAGATCACGATTTCAGTTGGAGGATAGTTGAGTCGCACACGTTCGACATCGTTTTGAACGAAGTGCAGGATGTCCTTTCGCCGGAACATCAGTAGCGATTTATTGACAAAGTCTTTAGGGGCCAGGTCGGTCAGCAAGACCTTCCCGTCCGATCCACGGAGGACGTATAGGGTATTCGACAGGGGACCGCTGTCGCCGATCGCCAAGGTGTCTTGTTGCGCCCCGGCCGTGACGGTGACAGTTGCCACAGGCTGCTCCAGCCCGAAGGGGGTCAAGCCGGCGGATCGTTCGGCGACAGATCGGGTCACTCTGCCCGTCACTAATGCACGGACGAGGGCTTGGACTTCGCGGATATCGGCGTCGGTCTGCAAGGGAGCAGTAATAGTCCAGCTTCCCGATTCAGTGCGCGTGAACTTGACGGGGCCTTGAGCTGTCGTGATGGCCAGCCCTGTGATGGCTGTTTCGGCAAACGGCAGCAATTGCTTCTGTTCAATCTCCTGTTTGATCTCGCGTTGCGTGGTGGGGAATTCCACGACATAGAGATAACTTCCGAGCCCCGCCAGAATGACAAGCATGAGGACTGTTGGCCAGTAGCGCATGGTCAGAGCGTGAAGCGTGAACGGTGCCAAGTGAATCGAAGGAGATCGGCTCCGTGCTTCTCACATCTGACGGATGACAGGTGGCGAATGACGAACCAGTTACGGATTCCCCTGCTCGTCACAATCGCCGCCTCTTTCTCCAGACCATCAGGCCAGTCAGGAACATGATGAGCGGGAGAAAGATGACTTGAATGTAGAGCAGCGCCCGTTCTTGCGTCGGGTTCGGTGTGAACGGCCTTAGGGCCGGTTCTTTCGGCGCAATGGAAATCAAGTCACGTTCCTCGGCCAGCCATCCGGTCGTATGGAGGAAAAAGTCGCTGTTGCCGGGAAAGTTGAAAAAGGCGTTAGTGGCAAAGGTGGAGTTGCCGATGACTACGATGGCCGGACGAGGCGCGCCTTCATCGGGCAACTTCTTAGGAGCCAGTGCTGCGACCATCGACAGCGGACCCTTCACGTCTTCTTTTTCGCTCAAGCTGACGACTTGGCCTTGCCTATTCGTTTCGGCCCAACTGTTAGCCGATGTGCGGGCCAGCGGTACATAGTCCCAGTCGTTGCCGGCCTGTTCGTCGAACGTGAGGTGGCGCGAGAGGGGGAACAGCACGGCGGATGTCAGGTCTTGTGTAATCTCGTGTTCGGTAAAGGTGCGGACCAGCAGCGCCGTGAGATCTCCTTGGGCGAGCCTGTCTTGCAAGTCAACTAAGACGCCTGGCCCTAGACCAAGTCCCCAGTGGGCGAGCAGGGGATCGAGTCCGGTTTGAGTATCGGGATCAACCAGGATCAGGACGTGGCCGCCCTTCTCGACATAGGACCGGATGCGGCCCTGCTCCTCTGTAGTGACGGAGCGGCGAGGCCCGGCCAGGACCAACACCGTGGTTTTGTCTGGAACGGCTGTTTCCTGAAGGAGCGAGAGGGTGCCAACATCGTAACCTTGTTTGATCAAGGCCTCTTTGGCGAGCGACAGGCCGTTGCGGTCTTTATCCTCCACGCTCCGCTCGCTGTGTCCCTCGACGAAGACGATGCGTTTCTTGGTGTCTTTGGAGATGCGGATAAGCGCGCCTGTCAACTCCACTTCAGACGGAGAGGTGACTCGGATTGTCTGTCCGTTGCTTTCGAAGATTGCCGTGTCGGTCTTGAAGATGCCGTAGGTTTGAGCGATCTTTGGCTGTTTTTCCGGGTCGATGAATTCCACTCGGAGTTTGGTGGAGGCCTGTCGATAGCTCTCCAGCCGTTCCTTGAATGACTGGTAGCCGGGATCTTTCTCTCGCGTGAAGACCGTGATCGTGACTTCGCGCGGCAGCGCGCGCAATACACGGTAGGTCTGAGGCGCGAGCGTGAAGTTTTGATTTTCAGACACATCCCAACGAATGGAATGCCGGGATGCCAGAAAATTGACGATGCTGAGAATGGCGACAAAGAGTAGGACCATCAGGATGCTGTTCAGCCCCATTTTGGTCGAGCGCCGGCCGGAGAAGGATTTGACCCTCTCGAAATGCAGGGCGAGAAATGCGCTCAGGCAAATCAGGGCTACGAGCTCAGCGATTGTGACGGCCCAGAGCAGATCGGGCCATAGACTATAGGCGATGCCGCCGCCTGAAGCGAGGACCAGTCCGATGAGGCCGAGGGGGAAGGATTTCCAGTTCATTTCCAGCGTGTCGATTCTACCACTCGATGGGTGAGGAACAGCATCAGCAGCAGGCCGCTTCCAAAATACATCAGGTCGCTGGTATCGATGAGCCCCCGTATGAGGCGGTCGTAGTGTTCCATAAACGAGACATACGAGATGATATGGCCCGCCGTCGTGTCGCCGAGCAGCGCGCCTAACCCTGAAATCAGCCAGAATGTGAGGAGGATGCCGAAACCGACAAAGGCTGCGACAATCTGATTTTCTGTGAGGGCCGAGGCGAAGAGGCCGACGGCCAGGAAGAGTGCGCCCAGTAGGGCCATCCCCAAATAGCCGGTCAGAACCGGATTCCAATCGAACTCGCTGAACAGCATCAAGACGGTCGGGACCAAACTGGTGATTCCCAGCAAGCCAAAATAGATCAGCAGGATACTCACGAACTTGCCGAGGACGATCTCATGGATGCCAATGGGTGAGGTCATCAAGAACTCGAATGTTCGCAGCTTTCTCTCTTCGGCGAACAGCCGCATGGTCAGAATGGGGAGGATGATCAGCAGGACGAAGCGCATGCTGGCGAAGAGATTTCTGAAGACCAAGTCGTTCAGATTGATTGAGGCCTGGCCGCCCTGCATCTGCATCAGTTGGATGGCTTGCGCGCCAGCGAAGACGATATAGAGATACGAAAGAAATCCGAAGATGAGCAGGAACACCGCACCGACCACGTAAACGATCGGCGAGACGAAATACCCGCGCAGTTCCTTGGCGATGATGGCTTGTACCGGGGTCACGGGGCGGTCTCCTGCGAGGCGGGCGCTCCCTTGTGTGCTGTGGCCTGGGTATGTTCCAGCTGCTGCGGGAGGCCATCTTCATGCCTGGTGAGCCGGAGGAAGACATCCTCCAACGTCATCGAAATGGTGCGCAATTCCAACAAGCCCCAGTGATTCGACACGACAACACGGGCGATTTCGTCACGTAGGTCGCGACCCAAGGCACATTCGATGAGGAGCATTCCCGCGCGTTCCCCTGGAAAGACATTCAGAACGCCGGGGATCTCGCGGAGCTTCGCGTTGCAATCCACAGGGAAACTTTTGAGCGTCACGGAGATTTTCTCAGACTGTCGCAGTCGAGCCGATAGCTGCTCCGGGGAATCCTCCGCGACGATGCGTCCTCCGCTGATGATGACCACTCGTTGGCAGACGGCGGTGGCTTCCGGCAAGATATGTGTGCTGAGGATCACGGAGTGCGAGCCAGCCAGACTTTTGATAAGTTCTCGTATTTCAATGATTTGCTTCGGGTCGAGCCCAATCGTCGGCTCGTCCAAGATCAAGACGGGTGGATCATGCAGCAAGGCTTGGGCCAGCCCCACACGCTGACGGTAGCCGCGAGAGAGGTTGCCGATGAGGCGATGGCGGACCGATCCCAATTCGAGCCGCCCAATCGATTGATCGAGGGCTGAGGTTAAGTTGCGGCCCCCCATCCCTCGTAGTTGGCCGACGAAGGTCAGATATTCTGTCACGGTCAGTTCTTGATAGACCGGTGGGGTTTCGGGTAGATAGCCGATACGACGTTTGACTTCAAGGGGTTGATCGGCGCAGTCGAACCCGGCGACCCGCACGGTTCCTTCCGTGGCAGGCATGAAGCAGGTGAGAATCCGCATAGTGGTTGTTTTGCCTGCGCCGTTGGGGCCAAGAAACGCTAACACTTCCCCCTTCGCCACCGAGAAGGTGACCCGGTCGATAGCCGTATGATGTCCGTACCGTTTGGTAATGTTCTGAACGTCGATCATGTGAGTGATGTCAGGGCGATGAACGGCGGAGGATCTCGCGGCATCGGTCTCGAAACAACACACATTTCATCTGTGGGACGGATCTTACTCAGTCCGTTCCAGGCAGTCAATATGCGGCTTGCACGTTCTACAGAGTTGACTCAGCGGTATCTCTCCTATATATAATGGCATCGCCTGATCGTGCTCCAGCCCCTTCTGGACGTTTCCCACTGTCTTTAATCCGTGGCCGAGCAGCATACCTTCATACCAAGGTAGGGGGAATAGGCTACTGAGTCGGTATTGTTCAATTCCCCCTTCGATCGTACCCTGGCAATAGATTCGCGTCGGGATGATCCCAGAGGGAGATGGGAACAGGATGAACCTTCGTACTGTTGCAATGAAAAAGTCAGCTGATCAGAAGCTCTTCCAGATCTTGGCGGTTGCTCTCTGTCTTTCATTGGGTGCCTGTTCATGGATTCCCAAAGGCGAGAGTGATCTGGATGTGGGGATCAAGGAACGGGGGCTGGCCTCGTGGTATGGGGCGCAGTTTCATGGAAAACAGGCAGTCAATGGCGAAATATTCAATATGGAGGCGTTGACGGCGGCCCATCGGACCTTGCCGCTTGGGAGTATGGTCCGAGTCGTCAACCTGCTGAACGGGAAGCACGTCCGAGTGAGGATCAATGACCGGGGGCCCTATGTGAATGGACGGATTCTTGACCTTTCCCATGCCGCAGCGGCCCAGTTAGGGATGGTTGACGGAGGGCTGTCGGTCATCCAACTTGAGGTGATTGGGGATCATAGGCCGGACTTCGTGCTCGATGCAGAGGAAGGGGCCAACCGATTTCCGTCTCTCCTGATAGTGCGCAGGCTGAATGAACAACCCTCTTTGTCTTTGCCGGTGATGAGCTTGGGCATGCCCGATCCCATGATGCTGCCGGGGCATCATTTTCGGCCTGTGGACTTTCTCATCCAACGTCGATGGACATGGGAACCGGCGATCCTTGCGAGTGATCCAGCCCATCGGCATCATGCGGGGCTCGTGTTTTCATAACTCAACCAATCCTCTTCGCGCGGTTGACAGCTGGGAAACCTCTCCTCTAGACTGGTCCGTCCGGACTCAAGGCGAGCCGGTCATATACTTTTCATCGACAATCGGTAAAAGGAGTTGATGGCATGGGAAAGAAGACCTCGGCAGAGTCGGAGGAAGCTCGTCTCAAGAAAAAGATTACAGCCAAGCGGACCGGAGCGAGCACCCCGGACGGAAAGAGCGCAACCCGGTCGCTGGTCAAGCGGCTGAAGCGGGAACAACGGCGTCGGCGGGCGCTGGCATTGCGAAAGAAACACGCGGCTGGAAGCAAAGCCGCGGCGCCTGCCTCGGCATAGGTAGCAAGCAGTACTCGTCTGCGCGCGACAGTGAACGTGTAAACCGCTAACAGGTCACCGATGGACCAGACGCATACGGATAATTCTCAGGACACACTTCCCACGATGCCACAGGCTGGGGACGAATCGGTAGACACTTTCTCTGCCGAGCTTCTCAAGGCACAGCCACAAGTGCCCGATGACGCGCCTTCCGGCGCGGGAATCACAGCGTCGCTCGAAGAAGAGCAGGTCAAGGATGAGATCGATATCCAGATCGATCTGCTCAGCGATCCGGACTGGGTGGTCCGCCGCGAAGCCGTCATCACGCTCGGCGAAATGGGCGATGAACGGTGCATCGAGCCTTTGGCCAAAGCAATGCGCGACGGCGATTGGCAGGTCCGGGAAGTGGCGGTCGAAGCGATGGGGCAGGTAGGTTCCCCCGCTGTCGAGATGCTCCTCAAACTGCTGCGCGACTGGGAAGTCCGGAAGTGCGCCATTTTGGCGCTCGGTAAAATCCGCGATGAACGGGTGCTCGATCCCCTGATGCTCCAGCTGCGAAATGACGAGTTCAAGGACGATGCGATCAATGCGCTGGT
>SXPO01000011.1 GCA_005793285.1 Nitrospiraceae bacterium | reverse complement strand
TGCTCGGCAACGAGAGCCGTTGTTGCACATAGGCCGCTACTGACCCGACCGTGCTGAGTCCAGGGAGGTCTTGATCTGGTATTTGAATCTTGAATCGGTCTTCGATTTCAAAGAGCAGCTCAATGACCGCGACGGAGTCGAGTCCCAGATCGTCTCGCAGGTGATGCGATTCCGTGATGGAGGAGGGGGCTCGTTTCAGATAGGTGGCCAATGATTGAATGATCTGAGGGCTAACCGCAACATCGGTCATCGTGGATGCTCCTTCATGAAATTGATAGTCCCGACAGCAACCTGCGGGAAAAAACTCAACACATTTCTATCCCCCGTGGTGGTATTGCCACGGCGTACGGCGGAGAACTCTATGGAGACGGCTGAACAAGCGGCTTGTCGTACTCATGCGACAAACTTTTTCAGGACAACGGTGGCATTGTTGCTCCCAAATCCGAAGGAATTGACAAGGGCGGTGCGGACCTTTCGCTCTTGGATCGAACGGCTGATTCCTTCAAGGCGGCAGACCGGATCGGGGTCATCATAGTTCGCGGTCGGATGGATCTGTCCCGTGTGAATTGTCAACGTTGAGGCGACGGCGCCAAGAGCGCCAGCGGCGCCCAACGTATGGCCGATCAGCGATTTAGTTGCACTGATGGCAATCTTGTCCGCGCGGTTTTTGAATAGATGCTTAATCGCCTTCACTTCCACGGCATCGCCGATCGACGTGGAGGTGGCGTGGGCATTGATGTAGTCGACTTGAGCCGGCGTCATGTCCGCCGAGTCGAGGGCCAGCTTCATGGTCACGGCGACTTCTTCGCCGTCCTCTCGCGGGATGACCATGTGATAGGCTTCGCTGGTAGCGGCATATCCAGCTAGTTCTGCGTAAATTCTCGCTTTCCGTTTCTTGGCATGGGCCAGCGATTCGACGATCAACGCTCCGGCCCCTTCACCCATGACGAATCCGTCCCGGCGTCTGTCGAACGGGCGCGAGGCCTGCTCCGGCCTATCGTTGAACTCACTGGACAGCGCGCGCAAGGAGCAAAACCCGGCGAAGACCAACGGAGTGATACTGGCATCGGCTCCCACAGCGATGACAACATCGGCCTGTCCGGTGCGAATACACTGAAGGGCTTGGCCTAGAGCGTGTGCGCTGGATGAGCAGGCGGTCGAGATCGTGAGGTTCGGTCCCTTCGCGCCGTGCGCCATCGCGACGATTCCGGAGGCAGAGTTGAGCGTGATCGTCGGTATGAAATTCGGATGCACTCGGTTCGGTCTATGGGTCTTGAAGAGCTGTGTAATTTCCCGCTCACCCATGACCATGCCTCCCATGCCGGCTCCAACCATGACGCCGACGCGATGAGGCGATTCTTTGGCCATCACCAATGCAGCATCGGCGATGGCTTCCTTTGTGGCAACCAGGGCGAATTGAGCGTAGCGATCGACACGGTTGCTTTGGCTTGTCGGGAGATATTGTTCAGGAGAAAAGTTATGGACTTGTCCGGCGACCTGCGATCGATACTCCTTCAGAGGAAACGGATCGAGCGAGGGGATGGCAGAAACACCTGAGCGTCCGGCGAGGGCTGTCTTCCAAAATTCGCTGACACCGATTCCAATGGAAGACACCACTCCGAGACCGGTAATAACGACGCGTGAATTCATGCCCTCTTCTCCTTCGTACAACCCCGAATCCCTCTTTACTTACCGGAAGAACTGAAAGCAGTCAACTGGTGATTGGAGATTTTTTAATGGCGGACTTTAAGCAAAAGGTAGAGCCCAAAGCTGGCAAAGAGGATATTGGCCATCCAGCCGGCAAGCATGGGCGCCAATGCTCCTCCACGGCCCAGCGCAATCGCGATGGAATGGGTCGTCCAGTAGCAGAATCCGACGATAAACGCTTGTCCGATTCCCATGGCCATGCTTCCTCCACGGATCCCGCTCCGTCGTAACCCCAGTGCAATGCCGACCAGCACCATGATGATTGTCACAAATGGAAATGCGATCCGGCCGTAATAATCAGTACGCAGCTTAGAGAATGACACCTCTTTGTCTTGAAACCGTCCAAGGTAGTTTCGAATTTCTCGAAACGTCATTGTTTCAGAATTGCCAGTGAGTGATGTGGAGAAGTCGTCCGGGATCAGTGGAATGTCCGTCGACTGATCGGCAAAGAGGGTCAGCTCTACGGTGTGGTCGGGCGCAAACTGACGGCGGTTTCCATTCAGCAGTACCCAACCGGAGGCGGTGTGCTGCGCCTCTGCAGCCTCGACGACTTGGTTCAGATGAAATGCCTGGTCAAAATAGAACAGACGCACACCGCGGAGTGTTTTCCCTCCGACATCAATCGTACTGACGCGTAGGAGAGCATCCGCGCCGATGCGGGTCCATGGCTGAGGAGCGTGGATGGTCAATGGAGGCGGTTTCTTTTCGATCTGGATGAGTCGGACCTCTTCGGCCTTTTCTGATGCGAGCGGAATGATCGCCGAGCTGAATGCCAGGAGCACCACAGCGAGCCCGCCGGCAAATAAGAGAAATGGTGAGGTGACCCAGAGCAGGCTGATGCCGCAGCTACGCAGGGCGGTGATTTCATTGCTGCGAGAGAGCAGGCCGAGCGTCAGGAGCGTGGCCACTAAGACTGCGAACGGCACGACTTGAAACGAGATGGCAGGAATTTTGAGCGCGAAGTAGGCGAGCATCGGGAGCAGGCCCGAATCGTAGCGAAGAAACCGGCGGACTTTTTCGAAAAAGTCGATCACCATATAAATGGTAACCAAGCCGGCAAAGCACATCAGGAAGATCTTGGCGTATTCACGCAGGATATAGCGGAAGAGAATGGTCATACGGCTATTGGCGGCTCATTTTGATGAAGAGGATGATTGTCGCAACAATGAAGAGGATGTTAGGCATCCAGGCTCCGACGAAGGGGCTCATGAGCATGGTCGTCACTAGAAAATCACAGGCGACATTCAAGACATAGAACAGGATGATGATGAGCACACCGACGGCGAATCCCCCGACCCGGCCCGACCGTTTGGAGACAATCCCGACTGGTACGCCTAAGAGGCAGAACACCAGCGAAGCGGTTGGAAAGGCGAGATCTTTATAGTATTCCATCAAGCGGCGTAGGCCGGTCGAGTCTTTTTCCCCGCCCTGCCGGATCATCGCCATAATCTGTTCGTAGGTCGGGCGTTCTTCGGCAGCCGCGTAGCTGCTCTGATTCAAGCTCAATTTGATATCGTAGCTTGCAAAGGACACGAGCCGGTACTGATCGATCTGATCCGGACGGGTATGGATGACGCCGTTGACGAGGCGCAGGGCAACCTGGTTGTTCGCCTGATCCATGAACACCTGGTAGTCCTCCGCCACAATGAGGCGCGGTTCCTTGGCCGTCCGCTCATCCGATACAAAAATGCCTTTCGTCGGTCGGCCGTCGACGGCGTCCGGCACATAAATCACCATGTGCGGAATCGGCTCGTTAAACGTGCCCCGCTCCAGCGCGAGCACGAGCTGATCTTTCAGTAAATTGAGTGCGACTTTCTTGAGATTTAACGAACTCCACGGCTGTCCCCACTGGGAGAGGATCAGCGTGAGACCGAAGACTGTCAGGGCGAAGAGGAATACTGGCTGAGATAGGCGGAAGAGACTCAGCCCTGCAGCCCGCATCGCCACGAGTTCTTTATCATACGATAACCGGCCGAAGGCTGTAATGGATGCGATGAGCCCGGCGATTGGAAGGGTCAATACCAAGCCGGATGGCAACAGCATGGCGATGACTTTCAAGACCGACCAGATGCCGACGCCCTTTGACACCAGTAATTCGACGAGACGCAGCAATTCCCTTGTTAGCATGACGAAACAGAGCGCACCAAGGCTGAGACCGAACGGGGAGAGTAGTTCGGTGAAAATGTAGCGATCAAGCAG